>CAJXTP010000109.1 GCA_913061335.1 uncultured Loktanella sp. | reverse complement strand
CACCTCTCTATTCGTCGGCAGCGTCAGATGTGTATAAGAGACAGGCATCAGGGCTTTTTCCAAATGCTTGGCCTTCAGCGGGTCACCAGCACGGCAGGTTTGCAGCAATTCAGGCGCAAATGACGGGATGCCCGACACGCGGATAACCTCGCCTTCAGTCAATGTATCGCCGATGCGCAATTGGCCGTGGTTTGGGATGCCAATGATGTCGCCCGCCCACGCCTCTTCGGCCAATTCGCGATCCGCGGCAAGGAACAACACAGGGTTGCTCACCGCCATCACTTTTTTGGTCCGCACATGGGTCAGCTTCATGCCACGGATAAAATGTCCCGACGCAAGACGGACAAACGCGACGCGGTCGCGGTGTTTTGGGTCCATGTTGGCTTGCACTTTGAATACAAAACCAGCGACCTTCTTTTCCTCAGGGGCCACGTTGCGCGGCTGCGCCGTTTGGATCTGCGGCTCGGGGCCATAAGTGGCGATCCCGTCCATCAATTCCTTGACGCCAAAACTGTTCATCGCAGAGCCAAACCAGATCGGCGTCATAGAGCCATTCAGCAACGCCTCAGGGTCCAGCGGCGGCAGCAATTCCTTGGCCATCTCAATTTCTTCAAGAAACTTCGACAGCAAATGCGCAGGCACGTGTTCGGCCAGCTTGGGGTCATCCAAACCACTGATCTGAATGCTCTCGGCAACCTTATTGCGATCAGCGCGGTCCATTAATTCCAGCTTATCGCGCAGAATGTCATAGCAGCCCATAAATTCGCGACCAACACCAATAGGCCAGCTCGCAGGGGTGACATCAATCGCCAGATTTTCTTGAATTTCGTCAATGATTTCAAATGTATCGCGGCTTTCGCGGTCCATCTTGTTACAAAACGTCAGGATCGGCAGATCGCGCATCCGGCAAACTTCAAACAGCTTCTGGGTCTGACTTTCCACACCTTTGGCACCATCAATCACCATGACGGCAGCATCAACAGCCGTCAGCGTACGGTAGGTATCCTCAGAAAAATCCGAGTGACCGGGCGTATCAACTAAATTGAACCGATACTGTTCAAAATCAAACGACATCGCAGACGCCGAAACCGAAATTCCGCGATCTTTTTCCATCTGCATAAAGTCCGACCGCGTCCGGCGCGCTTCACCCTTGGCACGGACCTGACCGGCCATCTGAATAGCGCCACCATACAGCAGAAACTTTTCCGTCAACGTGGTCTTGCCGGCATCGGGATGCGAAATAATCGCGAACGTGCGGCGGCGGGCAATCTCTGCGGGCAATTTAGGGCGATCTGTCATGACAAACGCCATACTGCGCATCGCAACAAAGGGCAATCGGGCGCGTTAAGGCCAACAGGCAGTAAGTTTCGTTTCGAACTTTGGACTGACAATCTCTGGTAGATTATAACGCGGCATAGTATACAAAATCATAATACTTATTGGAATTATTACAGAGCGATTAGAATTATGAATGCATTTGTTAAATTCGGTGCAATGACGCTTGCTTGCACAACGCTAGTCGCTTGTGGCGGGACGTCATACGACGACGCACTTCTTGAGCGTATTGAAGATGGCGATCGGCTGGTGTCTCGTGTTAGTGCGATGACAGCCTCTGGGTCGAGTGTTGTTGACAATACAACTGGTTCGGCTTCGTTCAGCGGTGTTGCTGTAATTGTGGCTGGTCCCATAGATGACGGGGCAGCCCTCTTTGGCGACGCTCTTGTTCGCGTTAATTTCAACGGCCAATCGAATGTCTCTGGATCAATATCTAACATTGGCGGTGTCGGAAACCTGAATTTAGATGACGAAGATTCAGGCGATATTGATCGCTATTCCGGTTCGCTGACATTGTCTGGCGGGTCAGTCGGAAGTGGCAACCAGCTCGAGGTTGACTACGCCGGAACGATCAGAGGCAATGGTGATACGATCGTATTTGACGGTAATATGATCGGAGGGTTTAGCGGAAACCCCAATATTAGGGCTGTTACTTTGGGTGATTTAGGTGGCGCATTATATAACGGCGTAAATTACGAATCTTTTGTAACTATAGTCGCCGAGCGGGACTAGATTTTCATCCGAAATTTGTGAATTTGGCCGTCTTACACAGCGTAGGGCGGCCTTTTGTTTGTGCTAAATTAACCTACCATTAACCAAACTGACCAACCCTCGCTGAAAAGATGGGAGGGATTTCAGAAATGCGTAAATGGGTTTGTTTTACTGCGCTGGTGCTTGTGGTTGGTTGCGGGAGCACGGGACAAGGTACAGACGCTATGTCGCGCGCGGACCAAGCCGCGGATCTTGCGGACGCACTGATAGCTGAAAACAAAAGCGATCCAACGCTTCTGCCAGTGGCCGGACAGGCGACTTATGCGGGCTTTGGCACCTTGGATTTGGCCATTGGTGGGACCACGCAGTCCTATATTGGCGATCTGGATTTGACTGTGGAATTCAGCAGCGCCAGCGATCAAATATCAGGTACGTTGCAACATTTTGACGACCTGACGGGCGTGCTTGATATCACCAACGGAAGCCTCGATCGGGGCGCCGACACAGATGAGGACTATACATTTGGGGCGGATGTCGACGGCACGTTAACCAACAGCGACAGCAATTACGTGATCGACGCCAGCCTCGCAGGCGACATTCGGGGGCGTGATCAGGGCGGTGTGACTGGTGTTGTCTTTGGAGACATCACTGGGCCAAACGGCGTTGATATTTTTGATGGAACAATTGCGGGTGCGCGGACAAATTAACTTGAAGACGCCTTGCGCAGCAGGGCCACCGCATCAGGTTGAGCAAGCAATTTTTCCTGCACCTCAAAGTCTGAATGCTGGCGGCGGGCGTGATCGGTGCGGTTGCCGTTGGCTGCACGCACATCTTCGGGCACGGCGGCGCGGGTGCGCGGGTCAATCAGCAAGGATTCGGCGGCGATGCCTTCCGCGTAGATAATTTGATGTTCATCAAACAGCAGTTGGAAATAGTCGACGAAACCACCATCGCGGCGGTACACGCTGTCGCCATTGACCAAATGACGGACCTTAACCAGCACCTCGGAACGGCCAGCGCCCAGTTTATCTTGGCGTTGGTAGACAAACAGGCGGTGGTCGGGGCTGACCAGCAAATCATTCTCGTTGTGCAAAGCACCCTTGGTGATCACGATCGGGGAAAATTCGCCGACGGCACGCAATGTGGTCTGGCCGATCCAGCGGACAGCTTGCGGGCCATCATCGCGGGTCAGAACCTTGTCACCAACTGACAGCTCTTCAATCACGCGCTGTTCGCCAGATGCCATCGTAATATGGGTGCCTCGGGTAAACGAAACACACGCGACCTCGGCAAAGCGGGTGGTCGCCGCATCGCGGTCCACACCAACAAGACGGTAATTTGTATCGGCGACCAAATTGGCCAGCGGCAACAGATATGTCGCTTCCAATGCGCCATCTTCAACTTCGACCAGCACCAGCACTTCATATGTGGTGCTATCGTTGCCCATCATGGTGACGCAGCTATCCAAATAGATGATATTGCCGGGTTTGCCGATGGCGGTGCTCGGGTCAATCACAAACCCGTCTTCTCCGTCACGCAGCGCAAGACTAAGCGGGATTCGGGTGGCGGACTGGGATTGCTGGTAAACGTCGTCCATCACCAACTCGTCGGCAAATGTGATACCTTCACCCTCAGCGACGCCTTCGGTGACCCGAAAGTCTTCGGACCGCAGTACGGCAACAGTCTGCATCGTAGGAAGATGGGTGTCGGTCGACATGAATATTGTACCCACAAATGAACTTTATAATACCTATGGACTGTTGCCCAAATGGTCAACGGAAACAAGCGATGCTCTTGCCTTTCAGGCGGGCATATAGCACTTCTTCTGTTAACTATTTATCAAAGGAAATCGGTCATGGATCTGGGAATTTCGGGTAAGCGGGCGCTGGTTTGTGCATCCTCCAAGGGGCTGGGGCGCGGTTGCGCCGAAAGCTTGGCGCAAGCAGGCGTAAATCTCGTCCTTAACGGGCGCACAGCGGATACACTTAACGCAACCGCCGATCACATCCGTGACACGTACGGCGTGCAGGTCGATGTGGTTCTGGCCGATGTGGCCACAGCTGACGGACAGGCCGCACTGCTCGCTGTTGCGGGCGACGTCGACATTTTGGTGAATAACGCAGGCGGCCCGCCTCCGGGCCTGTGGTCAGACTGGAACCGCGATGATTTCATCGCAGCACTGGACGCAAACATGCTGGCACCAATCGCGCTGATGAAGGCGCTTTTGCCCGGCATGATTGACCGTGGCTGGGGACGGGTGGTCAACATCACGTCTGGGTCCGTCAAAGCTCCCATTGCGCAGCTTGGGCTGTCTAACGCAGCACGTGCGGGCCTGACGGGATATGTGGCTGGGACCGCGCGCCAAGTCGCGGCAAACGGCGTGACGATCAACAACATGTTGCCCGGTATTCACGCGACAGACCGCGCAATTAGCCTCGACCAAGGCGTCATGGACGCCACCGGCATCGACATGGACGCAGCGCGCGCGCAACGTCAGGCGACCATCCCTGCAAAACGCTACGGTACCGCCGCCGAATTTGGGGCAACATGCGCATTCCTCTGTTCACAACACGCGGGCTTTATCGTCGGGCAAAACATCGTGCTTGACGGCGGCGCGATCAACGCGACGATCTGATATGGCTAAGGGGGACAGTCTTGCCGACCAGTTTTTCAACCGCGACACGGTCGGACAACTCGCAGCCCATTTCGACGATGCAGGCGTGTTCAGCGCCGCGCCGTTTGTGACTGACGTCATGAACGGGCTGCACGACCGCGAACTCAAAGCGCGGATCAGCCACATCGCCGACGTATTAGCACGACACCCGCCTACCGATTTCAGCGATGCCATTGCTGCAATCTATAAAGCAATACCGCCACCGCTCGATCCCAATCTGCAAGATGACAGTTTTGGCCATTTCATCTATGCGCCACTTGGTGTTTTTGTGGAAAATCATGGCCTTGAAGGTGATACCTCACGTAGCCTCAACCTGCTAGAGGCGCTCACTATGCGGTTCTCAATGGAGTTTTCCATTCGGGCATTCCTGAATAAATACCCTGTGGAAACCATGCAGCGCGTGCGGTCTTGGGCGACCCATGAAAACTACCATGTGCGCAGGCTGGCTTCTGAGGGCACGCGGCCGCGTTTGCCGTGGGGGCATAACGTCGGGCTAACAACAGACGATACGCTCCCAATCCTTGATATGCTATACGCCGACAAAACTAGGTTCGTGACAAGATCTGTCGCTAACCACTTGAATGATATTACAAAAACCAACCCGGATGCGGTGATATACCGGCTCGACCAATGGCAAGCCGCGGGCAAACAATCTGTCAAAGAACTGACATGGATGCGCAAACATGCGCTGCGCGGGTTGATCAAAGCAGGGCATCCAGCGGCCATGCGACACCTCGGCTACAGCCCAGATATCCGCATTAGCGATGCAGATATCAGTATCCCAGCAGTAATAAAGCGCGGCGAAAAGATCAATATCGCCGCGAATTTCACAGCCTTGGATACCGCGCCAATGGTCATCGACTATGTCGTCGACTACATGAAATCTAACGGAAAGAACGCACCAAAAGTGTTTAAATTAAAGGTGCTAGAGGGCAAAGCTAATCAATCCATATCGATCGCGAAAACCCACCACTTCAACGACAATGCCAGCACATTCCGGCTGTACGCAGGCGCCCACGCGGTGCATTTACAAATCAACGGACGCATCGTCGCATCTGCGGCGTTTACGCTGACCTAAGCTTGCCCCGAAGACCAAGGCTTGCTAGGGGTTCAAGTAATACCCAATGCTTTTGGTCAGGGATAGCCCACGCATGACGACCCCACGCTTAGAAATCCGCAATATCATCAAATCTTTTGGTGGACGCCGCGTCGTGGACGACGTCGCGTTGACCGTGATGCCGGGGCAAGTGACTTGCCTGTTGGGGCCATCCGGCTGCGGCAAATCCACGACACTGCGGATCATTGCGGGCGTTGATATGCAAGACAGCGGCACCATCCATGTTGACGGAAAACTTGTTTGCGATACCATCACCCGCGTGCCGCCAGAAGGGCGGTCCATCGGGCTGATGTTCCAAGACTTCGCGCTTTTTCCGCATCTGTCAGTCGCTGAAAACGTCGGCTTTGGCCTGCGCGGCAGCGTCAAAACCAACGCGGCGCGCATCGGCGAATTGCTGGAACGGGTTGGCATGACGCGGCACTTAAACGCCTATCCGCATGAATTGTCAGGCGGCGAACAGCAGCGCATCGCACTCGCGCGCGCGTTGGCCCCACGGCCCAAAATCATGCTGATGGACGAACCTTTCTCGGGCCTTGATGACCGGCTGCGCGACGACATCCGCGACGAAACTCTTGCTGTTCTCAAGGAAGAAGGCGCAGGCGTACTGCTTGTCACCCACGAACCCCACGAGGCCATGCGCATGGCCGATGAAATTGCGCTCATGCGCGACGGTAAAATCGTGCAACGCGGCGCGCCCTATAACATCTACAACGCGCCCAAAGACAAAGAAGCCGCCGGATTTTTTAGCGATATCAACGTGATCCATGGCACCGTGTCAGGCGCACTGACGGATACACCGTTTGGGCAATTCCTTGCACCCGGCGTGCCAGATGGCACCAATGTTGATATCGTGATCCGGCCACAGCACCTCAAAATTGACTTTGATCGGGCAGGGCGCGGCCCAAATCCAACGCCGAGCGATGGCACACCAGCGCGCGGCATCGTGCAGCGCGCACGGTTCATGGGCAACGAAAGCCTTGTTGAATTCAAAATGGATTTTGACGGAAGCATCCTGCGCGCCGCAGTCCCGTCAGTGTTCCTGCCCAAGGTTGGCACACCGCTTTGGCTGATGATCCGGCGCGACAAATGCTTCGTGTTTGCGCGTTAGCGTTTAAGACGCGCCGCACGCCCGCCACGGCGCTTTGTGATCAGGTTTGCGCGATCGGGCAATGCATCCATCACGGCACTGCGTGCGTCGGGTGACATCTGTGACCAAGCAGCAATCTCGTCTATGGATCGCAAACACCCCGTGCAAAGCCGTGTCTCGGCATGCACCACGCAAATTTTGATGCAAGGGCTGTCAACCTCGGCGCGTTTCCAGACATCATCTGACATTTTGGGCGTTCCTCAAATGTGCCAGCCGATCCAGCAATCCTTGCAGGATAAAACCAGCGGCGACATGATCGATCAGTTCTGCGCGACGCTTTCTGGACAAATCCGCCTCTAGCATCGCCCTTTCGGCCGCAACTGTCGACAAACGCTCGTCCCAGAACGTAATCGGCAGCGGCGTCAGTTTTTCCAGATTGCGGGCAAACGCACGGGTCGCCTGCGCGCGCGGGCCTTCTGATCCGTCCATATTAAGCGGCAAGCCAAGCACCAGCCCCTTCACATCGCGCGATGTCGTCAATTTGAGCAAAGCCGCCGCATCGACGCCAAATTTCTTACGCTTGATCGTTTCCGTTGGGGTCGCGACCCCGCGCATAATATCCGACAAAGCCACGCCAATCGTCGTGGTGCCAAGGTCCAAACCGGCGACAGCGCCAAAGTCGGGCAAGGTGGCTGCAAACTCTTCTGGGGTCTGGCAAATCATTGGATCACTCCAGCAGCTTTTGCCGCATCTTGCAACGCTGCAGTCGCCGACTGCGACCCTGCAAAAACCTCGGCGGCCTCTAGCCAGATTTCGGTCGCGGCTTCCGTTTCACCTAAAACGCCATACGCACGGATCAACCGCGCCCAGTCTGCCGCTGGACCGCCGTCGGTTGCTAAGCGCTCGGACAACCCCGCCACCATGCTACGGATCATGCTATCGCGATCAGCGTCACTAAGGTCTGCAGCATTGGCGATATCTTCTGCCGATGGACCACGCGCTGCGGGCAATGTGTATTTCACACCTGCACGAAACGCCGCATCCGCGATTTGCGCACGGGCCGAGGCCACATGAAACTGCGTCGCATCGCCAGCGTCGACAATCGGGCGCCACATGCGCAACGCGACATCAGGGCGGTCGGTCTGATTGTACAGCGCGCCAAGATAATATCGGGCCGTCACATCATCAGGGTCTTGGTCAAGCAAGACACGCACCAGAATTTCGGCCTCAGGGGACACAAGCCCATTTGCGGCAGACACCATAAGATCCAGCAGCAGGCGCACATCGTCGGGCGTGGCCGCCGCGGCCTTCAAGGCGACAACCTTTTCTTGCGCCGCAGCCGCCGCGCCAAAATTACGCAAATGGGTCTCGTGGGTCGCAAGCAAGGCCCAGCCGTCCACATTATCAGGGCGCGTCGGGACAATTTGGCGAAGCTGCACAACGCTGGCCAAATAATCGGCGGGCACATCCACAACGGCAGGCGGTGGGGCCGCAGCAGTCATCGCAGCCTGCGTAGGCCGGTTCTCGCGGATCTCGTCAGATGCGGCGATGCGGGCCTTTAGCGGCAAATCGCCATACCCGGGCGCACCCAAATAATTGTACGCTGACACCCCAACAGCCGCAATTACGGCCACCACAATCGCAGCAATCACAGGCGACGCACGATCAGTCTGCCCAACCGATACTTCGCTATCCGCAGCCAACAGGCGACGGGCGATCTCAACACGGGCGATTTTGGCCTCGGCTGGGGCAATCACACCGCGGGTGATATCGCGGTCCAATTCAACCAACTGCGACCGATAAAATGCGACGTTGGGGGATGCTGCGGGCGCAGCTGCGGGTCGCCACAATGGGGCTGCAACCATGACACCCACGACCGCCGCCAGCAAAACGCAAATGATCCAGAAAAACATGGGCAAACACCTTTGATCTGCGGCCTATCTAGTCCCTGCGCGGTCAAGTGAAAAGAGCCCGCGACACGTGGACATTTCCAACCCGAATTGACATGTCGTAAATAGACCGCAGAATGACGCGGGCAGTATCCTCATTTCCGTGCAAAGGTTCACAACCAAACCAACGATTTGCCTGCCACCTCCGAAAGGATTCGCCACTATGAAACGTTATTCCGCATTTGCCGTTGCCCGAGAGGCGCTGCGCAACCACACAGGGTGGAACCGCGCTTGGGCCAAACCGACCCAG
>CAJXTP010000108.1 GCA_913061335.1 uncultured Loktanella sp. | reverse complement strand
AGTCACAACCGCATTCACATGTCTGCGTCCAACGGGTTTTCCGCAGGGTACAGCCGCACAAGTCGCGGCCTGTCGTGTGTCGCAATCAGCGGCACAGGCGCGAATATGGAACGCGACTACGACTATGACAGCCGTATTTTCGGCGCGGACCTGCGCGATGCTACGGACATTGGCATCCGCGCGGCCGCCCGTGCAGTTGAACGCGTCGGCGCCCGCAAACCCAAAACAGGTGCCTATCCTGTGCTGTTTGATGAACGTATTTCTAGCGCCCTAGTAGGTCATCTTTTGCAGGCCGCCAGTGGTGGCGCAATTGCGCGTGGCTCAAGCTGGTTGCGCGATGCGCTGGGCGAACAGGTGCTGCCCAAGGGGCTGTCGATAATTGAAGACCCGCACCGGATACGCACCGCCTCGTCGCGCATGTTTGACGCCGAAGGACTGCCAACAGCCCGCCGCGCAATCGTGAACGACGGCATTTTGATGGGTTGGACTCTTGATCTGGCGAATGCCCGCAAACTAGGCATGGATAGCACCGGCAACGCGGCACGCGGCACCTCTGCCCCTCCATCGCCAAGTCTTTCGAATGTCGCGCTGACCCAAGGCACCGCGAGCCGCGACGAATTGATTGCGCAAATGGGCACTGGCCTGTTGGTCACGTCGATGATCGGGTCGACGATCAACCCCAACACAGGTGACTATTCGCGTGGCGCATCCGGTTTCTGGATTGAAAACGGCGAGATCACCCACGCGATCAACGAATGTACCGTCGCCGGTAACCTGCGCGAAATGCTGATGCGAATCACGCCTGCCAATGATGCGCAGCCGCATCTATCAACGGTCGTCCCTTCGATCTTGGTCGAAGGATTGACCCTTGCAGGCGACTGATCTTGATCTTCTGACCGATGCAGCCTTCAAATCTGGCAAAATCGCATCTGATTATTTTGGCCAAGGCCCGCAGGTCTGGGATAAACCCGATGATGCGGGCCCCGTCACTGCGGCTGATTTGGCTGTAAACGAGATGTTGCAAGACACCCTGCGCACCGCCCGTCCCGATTACGGTTGGCTGTCAGAGGAAACCGAAGACGACGCTGACCGGCTAGGCGCGGATACCATTTTTGTGGTCGATCCGATCGACGGAACCCGTGCATTTATCAACGGATCCAAAGATTGGGCGCATGCGCTTGCGGTCGTTCATAAGGGCCAAGTTACAGCGGCGGCCGTGTACCTGCCTATGCGCCATGCGATGTTTACTGCGTCTTTAGGTGGTGGTGCGTTCTTGAATGGTGATCCGATCACACCATCGACCTGCAACGATCTGACCAAAGCAACCGTGTTGTCCCATAAGGCCAACAACAACGGTGAATACTGGAAATCAGGCGCGTTTCCTGATGTGAAATTGGCATTTCGGTCGTCGCTGGCTTACCGGCTTTGCCTTGTAGCCCAAGGCCGATTCGACGCCATGATCACCCTACGCCCGACGTGGGAATGGGATGTGGCCGCTGGGACCCTGATTTTGGCCGAGGCCGGAGGTAATGCGACCACCAAAAAAGGCCAAGCCATCCAGTTCAACAATCCACACCCACAGCTTGATGGGTTGGTCGCGGCTGGTGGCCTGCAAGCATCACTGCTTGCGCTACTGGCTTGAGACTGCGCCCAAGGCCCCCTAGAGTGCGCCAAAATAACTAGCATCACAAAGGTTTCAGCCCATGACACAACGTCTGCACCTCGTATTCGGCGGTGAACTGGTCGATCCGACCAAAAACGCATTCAAAGATGTCGACGCCATCGATATCGTCGGCATGTTCCCCGATTACGACTCCGCGTATAATGCGTGGAAAAATGCCGCCCAGCGCACGGTTGATAACGCACACACGCGTTATTTCATCGCGCATATTCACCGTCTGCGCGATGAAGAAACGCCAGCATCCCCGACCGAAGAGCTCGGCAGCTAAGCCGCGCCAATGGTCCAATCATCGCTTTTTGCAGCGTATCTTGCGGCAACGCGGCCTATTGAACGCGGCGCTGTGCCGAAAGATGTGCAGCCGCGCCCAAGCGGTGCATTGATTTGGGCCATTTGCGCAAGTTCCGATCATCGGTATGCAATGGACACTCTGTCCCGCCGATTATCGGACGACGGCGAGGCGGTGACCATTGTCTCGACGCTTGCGTCGCCCGCTGATCCAGATGTACCGACCACGCCAAATACACGGCATGCAACGCGCGCGTTTTTGCAGCATTGGCAGCCGCAGTTGATTTTGTGGGTTGGCGGATCGCTTGATCCCGCTGTGGTTTTTGAGATCAGCAAGTCAGATGCGCCCGCTGTTATGATCGAAGCTGATGGCGCAAATATAGCTAAGACGCCGGGCCGTCACGTTCCAGGCCTACTGCGCCAATGTTTGCAAACCTTTGCTGAAATTCTGACAATTGACGACGCAGACACACCCAAACTGTTAAAAGCAGGCGCGAACCCCGACACGTTGCATGCAATTGGCGTGCTAGATGATGCGGTTGCACCGCCGCCTTGCGACGATACTGTGCGCAGCTCCCTTACCACACGACTTAGTGCTCGCCCAATGTGGCTGGCCGCAGATATACCTTTGGCCGAGGTTGCGACCATCGCCGCCGCCTACCGCCATGCAGCGCGGCGCGCTCATAAGACGTTATTAATCGTCACCCCCAGACATGGCGACGACACCAAAGCCATGGAGGATGCGTTTCGCTGCGACGGCCTCAGTATTGCCTGCCGCCACCACGGTGAGCAGCCAAAGGAAGCGACCCAGATATACGTGGTCGATACCGACGAAGGGTTGGGTTTGTGGTGTCGTTTGTCATCGATTACTTACCTTGGTGGCAGCCTAAGCGACGGAATTTCGCCTGACCCATTTGTGCCGGCCCTTGTCGGATCAGCGATTGTGACCGGCCCCCACCAAGAGGCACATCAAACCCACTTTGACCGCCTAATGAATGCCGGCGCGATTAAGCAAGTTTCCACGTCAGACAAACTTGGTGGCGCAATCGAAGATTTGCTGGCCACGGATTTGGCAGCCCAACAGGCCCTCGCAGCTTGGGACGTGACATCGCAGGGCGCGGATGCGACCAATGATCTAATGTCAGTGATTTATACTTATCTTGATCAGGTGAATACCTGATGCGCGCGCCTGATTTCTGGCATCGGTCCGCTGATGAACCTGGCGTTTGGGCCCACCTGCTCAGTCCACTTGGCTGGATTTATGCGGCAGCAACAGCGCGGCGACTTGCGGACGGCACGCCTTACCGCGCGCCCGTACCCGTCATATGCATCGGAAATATCAATGCGGGTGGGACCGGAAAAACGCCCACTGCAATCGCTGTCGCAGAGGTTTTGATCGGACTGGGTGCCAGACCGCATTTCGTCAGCCGTGGTTATGGCGGCTCCCTTCTGGGGCCAGTTCAGGTGCAAGACGGCGTGCACCGCGCCGACCAAACGGGCGACGAGCCGCTTTTGCTGGCTGCATTTGCGCCGACGTGGGTGTCCAAAGACCGCGCCGCAGGTGTGCAAGCCGCCGTTCATGCGGGCGCGCAAGTGATCATTCTTGACGACGGGTTTCAGAACCCTGCGGTTTTCAAAGACCTGAGCATCGTGGTCGTGGACGCGACCCGTGGTTTCGGCAACGGGCGCGTCATTCCGGCAGGGCCATTGCGCGAACCTGCGGATGTCGGACTTAAACGCGCCGATCTTGTCGTCTGCATCGGGGCGAATGACCCACAGCTGACATTTCCGGTGCCAACGCTGCGCGGGCAGCTCGCGCCGCTGCGCACTGGCATGCAATGGAAAGACATGCCCGTGTTGGCATTTGCAGGGATCGGGAATCCGCAAAAATTCTTTGATACGCTGACGGCAGCAGGTGCCAAAGTTATCCACGGCGAGGCCCTTTCAGACCATCAACCGTTGACCACAGCGTTAATGACGCGACTTGAAGCAGAGGCAAAACTACGCCGCGCTCAGTTGGTCACAACTGAAAAAGATGCGGTGCGTTTACCTGATGCGTTCCGTGCCAAGGTGCTGACATTTCCAGTGCGATTGACGTTAACAGATTGGGCTCCACTGCACGACGCACTTGGCAAAATTGGGTTTCAGTCTAGTAATTTTTGATCTTGCCCAAGCGAAGGCGACGCCTTGGTCGGGCTTATATCCGCGTCTGAAAACAGGACCGGAAGACGCACCGACGGCACGCCGCCTAGGTCAACTTGCATCCCGCGCGCTACAATCTGCGGGTCCGCAAATACCTCTGCCATGTCGTTGATCGGGCCTGCGGGCACGCCTACATCTTCGCAAGCTGACAGCAGATCAACCTTGGTCCACGTTTTGGTTTTGCCGGTAATCAAATCAGTCAACGCATCCCGATGTGCGAGCCTATCCGCGTTGGTCGCATAAGCCGGATCTGCCGCGATCCCAAGCAGCGTGCACAGGCGTTCAAACTGTCCGTTGTTGCCTGACGCGATAATCACATAGCCATCTGCGCAATCGAAGACCGCATAAGGCACGATGTTCGGATGCGCGTTGCCAAGCCGCTTTGGCGCGGCGCCTGTCGCCAGATAATTCATGCCTTGGTTGGCCATCACTGCAGTCGCCACGTCAAACAAAGCCACATCAATATGTTGCCCTTTGCCCGTCGTATGCCGTTGGTTCACGGCGGCCAAAATCGCGGTGCTCGCGTACAGCCCCGAGAAAATATCAGTAACCGCAACACCCACCTTTTGGGGTTGCCCGTCAGGGTCGCCAGTAACCGACATCAGCCCAGACATACCCTGCAAAATATAGTCGTATCCCGCGCGATGCGCATAGGGGCCGGTTTGGCCAAAGCCAGTGATCGAGCAGTAAATCAGTCGCGGATTCAGCGCATGAAGACTGTCAAAGTCGAGTCCGTATTTCGCGAGCCCACCAACCTTGAAGTTCTCAATCAGGATATCCGCATCAGCGATGAGACCGCGCAGCTGTCCTTGACCTTCTGGCGTGCGAAAATCGATGATGACCGACTGTTTTCCACGGTTACAACTGTGGAAATACGCGGCACTGCGTTCGCCGTTATGGTCAACAAACGGCGGACCCCATTGGCGCGTGTCGTCGCCAGTTGGGGCCTCTACCTTGATCACATCAGCGCCAAGATCGGCCAGCGTTTGACCGGCCCAAGGGCCAGCCAAAATACGCGCCAGTTCGATAACCTTAACGCCAGACAGCGGCTGCATTAGCCGCCGATCTTTTCGTCCAGGACTGTTTTAAATTCATCGTAGGACATGTTCGCATACTTTTCGCCGTCGATCAGGAACGATGGCGTGGACCGCACATCATCCCGCTCCGCGTTAGCCTGATACCAGCTGACAAGGTTCTGAGCATTTTTTTCGTCATTCAGGCATTCATCCAGCATTTCATCTGTCAAACCTGCGGTTTTGGCCAGCTTGCGCAATTCATTGACGATTGTCGCCGGATCACCGCTTGCGGTCCATGCGCGTTGCTTTTCATAGATCAGATCTGCAATGCCAAAGAACCGCATCTCGCCGCCGCAACGGGCAATGATGGATGCCCAGAGACCGAAACGGTCGAAGTAGACCTCGCGGTAGACGAACCGTACTTTGCCGGTGTCGATGTAATCCGCCTTTAGCTGTGGATAAACATTGGCGTGAAAGTTTGCACAGTGCGGGCAAGTGAACGATGCATATTCGATAATTTCAACGGGTGCATCAGCAGAGCCTTGGACCATATCCATGATGCTCGACGGATCAGTCGAGGCGGTTTGCGCATTGGCTGCCATCAGCGGGTCAACAGGCAAAGCAGCATCTGGTCGCGTCAGGGCCCAAGCCCCAAGTCCGGCCGCAGCCACCCCACCAGTGATTAGATTTCTACGAAGCATAGCGTTTTCCTTATGTGTCTTTAGGATTTGCGTTTGGATATGACGTTTGCGCCCAGTGCCGCAAGTGCGCGGCGCAAATCATCACTTTGAATTGTGCGCGACAAATCAGCCGCCTCGGCCTGTGCCGCGAGATCAGGTTGCTTGGGTTGCACAGGCGCAGGTGCAAATGCGGCGCGCCCTTCGCGGAAACCAGTTGGCGCAGTTTGCGTGATCCGCACCCGCGAAATCGCGCGGTATCCGTAACAGGCGTTCACCTTTTCACGGATCTGTTCTTTTTGCATTTCCAGCATTGGGGCCTGCGCACCGGTGGTCAAAACGGTCAGCGTCGCACCCATCCCGCCCTTGCCATAAGATACGTTGACAGGGGTCGCGATGGCAGAGGTCGCTTCGCCGACGATCTCGGCCCAATGGGTTAGCAAACGGGTCACGGCAAAGCCCCGCGTTTCTGACGCGGTGCGAATACGGGTTTGCATCAGGCTTGCCGCCCGAGAAAATCCGTGTGTTGTGCTGGTGTGACGTGGCTGTTTCATATCTAAGCGCTAATCTAATGGAATGACGCGGCCATGCCAGCGAAACCAGTTGTTAGGATGAATAAACATTGCGTGATCTCGCCCAAGACCTGTTGGACTGGTACGACGTACATGCACGCGACATGCCGTGGCGCGTACCGCCAGCAGATCGCAAGGCAGGCGTTTTGCCTGATCCATATACGGTTTGGCTGTCCGAAGTCATGTTGCAGCAAACAACCGTTGCCGCAGTGCGCGCATATCATGCAAAGTTTATCGCGCTTTGGCCAACTGTTGCAGATTTGGCCGCCGCAAAAGACGCCGATGTCATGGCTGCTTGGGCGGGCTTGGGGTATTATGCCCGCGCCCGCAACCTGCTCAAATGCGCCCGCGCAGTTGTCGCCGATCATGGTGGCGCATTCCCGCAAACCAACGACGCGCTTCTCTCGCTTCCGGGTATTGGACCTTATACTGCAGCCGCTGTGTCTTCGATCGCGTTTGATCAGCCGTCTGTCGTCGTAGACGGCAATGTCGAACGGGTGATGGCACGATTGCATGATGTGCATGACCCGTTGCCAGCGTCTAAACCCAAGTTAACCGAGCTTGCTGCAAGCCTTACTCCGCAAGCGCGATCCGGCGATTATGCCCAAGCCGTCATGGACCTTGGGGCCACTATTTGCGGTCCGCGAAATCCGACTTGTGGGGTTTGCCCGCTGCGCGCGCGTTGCGCTGCATATGCCGCGGGAACTGCGGCTGACCTCCCCAGGAAAACGCCAAAGAAAAAGGTCCCGACCCGCTATGGAATTGCTTATGTGGTGCGGCGAGCTGATGGGGCTTGGCTGCTGGAAACACGGCCCGACAGTGGGCTGCTCGGCGGGATGCTCGGATTTCCGACAACTGATTGGTCGGATGCACCCGACCCCGCGCCGCCAGTGGATACCGATTGGCAAACACTGAATACGATTGCGAAACATACGTTCACACATTTCCATCTGGAACTGACCGTTCAAACCGCCACAACCAATGCGGCACCAACGCGCGGGCATTTCGTGGCAGAGGTAAATTTCGACCCAACCGCCCTGCCGACAGCCATGCGCAAAGTTTACGTGCAAATCAAAGCGACGCTACGCCACGATTGAGCTTTGGATGGCTAGTCCATAGGGTTGCTACAACCAAAACATAGGCGGCAATTATGACTGTTATCCCTAAATCACCCATCGCGAAGCTGACTTCGGCGCTGCCATTCTGGCTGTCGATCCTATTGATTCCACTCGCTATTTTCAGCGCTGCGGTGGGCGGATGGGCGGTTTTGTTGTTGCCGGTTTGTACTTGGTATCTGTTTTCGATTGTTGATTTGTTCGCAGGCTTAAACGAATCTAATGCCGATCCGCAGACACCAGACGACCAACTTTATTGGTATCGGCTGATCACGATGATCTGGGCGCCGCTGCAATTTTTGACGATATTCGGGATGCTTTATTATGTGACGCGCGCGGATCATTTGGGCGGTTGGGAGCAGGTTCTTTTGTTCATCGGCGTTGGGGTGATCACGGGGACTATTGGGATCAATTATAGCCATGAATTGATGCATCAACGGCCCAAGATTGAGCGCAGAATGGGCGATGCCTTGTTGGCGATGGTGCTGTATTCGCATTTCAGGTCGGAACATTTGCTGGTGCATCACCGTTATGTCGGCACCCCGCGTGATCCGGTGAGCGCACCGTTTGGCGAAGGGTTTTGGCGGTTCTTGCCGCGTGTGCTGCGCGAGAGTTATGTGTCTGCTTTTGCAGCAGAAAAATCGATGTTGGCGCGTAAAAAATTGCCTTGGCATGATCGTTCAAACCCGTTTTGGCGGTACTGGCTGATGCAGGCGTCGTTTCTGTTGCTGGCGCTGATAATCGGTGATGTTTGGGGGCTGCTTTTGTTTGTAATTCAAGCGGTTACGGCAATTTTCCAGCTCGAATTAGTGAACTACATCGAGCATTATGGATTGACCCGTAAACATCTTGGGAACGGTAAATATGAGCACGTTAAGCCGCGCCATTCTTGGAATTCATCGCTGCGCGCATCGAACTGGTTGTTGATCAATTTGCAGCGCCATTCGGACCATCACTATAAGCCGGATCGGCGGTTTCCATTGCTGCAAACCTACGCGGCGGCGGAGGCTCCGCAGCTGCCATTTGGGTATCCGATTATGACGATGTTGGCTATGGCGCCGACGCTATGGCGGCGGGTGATGAACCCGCGGGTGCGCAAGTGGCGCGACATGTATTATCCCGAGATCACCGACTGGGAACCGTACCGCGATGGGTCGTTACCGCTGCCAAAATGGCTGTAATTTTCGCATAAGTTTTGCATAAGTTTCGTATATGTCGATTTTGGGTGTGGGGTTTGTTGTGCTTTGCACGCTGGGGCGTTGCCCCAGACCCCAGAGTATTTTGGAAAAAGCGAGGCGGTTTGGTGAGTGGTACGCGTCAACTGAGGGGGCACTGCTGTAGCCAAGATAGACAATAATTTGTCGTCGGACTATATTTTCTGTCGAGCTTCGTGTGGCAAATAATTGGGACGGAAATTTATGTGCATCAGAGAATCAATTGTTCGGCTTGCGATGGCCGCATCGATCAGTGCGGTCGCAGCATGTGCAACAGTAACCGAGGAACAGCGCGCTCAGGTTGCCGAGGTGCATGATCCCAATCAGCCCCTAGCTTTGACTGGTACGACCGGCAATGAGCCAAGTCGTA
>CAJXTP010000107.1 GCA_913061335.1 uncultured Loktanella sp. | reverse complement strand
GCATACGAGATGTAGAGATGTCTCGTGGGCTCGGAGATGTGTATAAGAGACAGGTCTCACTTAGCGTAGAAGTGTCGGCTGGGAATAAAGAGCCCATCTTTCTTGCTGAACCAAAACTTCGCGACGCCTTTTTACAGGCAATGTTTGACCATGCGAATATCGGCGGGTTTTCTGGTAACTTTACAAGTGCCCAGAATTTGCGCCCCCTACGAGAAGACCTGTCGCGCTTGGCGAAGTCTATCGTTCCCGGGGTCGCCAAAGACGTACTTATCACCGATATCCTTCGTCAGGACGTATAAGTCGAACGCCGCGCAGCGGTCTTTTTTGCCTCCACTGCGCGGTTTTCTTCAAGAGAAAGTACAGCTTGGTATCGCCCAAACGCCTTTGCGGCAGCTTCGCGGCACTGTGCTTGCGCCACCCGACATTGTGCAAGTTCCGCATTTATAAGGCGTCGGCGCTGTTCGACCCACGTGCGCCAGCGAACATCAGCGCCCGCTATCATCGCCGTATCAGTATTGTCTAAGACCGCTGTCGCGCGATCGCTCTGGTCTGTGACCAACGTTGCCAACGCCTTGCGAAGATCACGTTCACGCGCAACTTCACGTGCCAATTCTGCATTTTTCGCCTGGAACACGGCGTCGGTGATTTGTGCCAGTTGTGTCAATTGCTCCTTTATCACCGAACCGCCGCTTTCTGCCGTATGGCCTCTGCAAATCTAATTGCGGCTGCGACTGCTGCGTAATCGTCAGGCGCAATTTCTGATCCAACGTCAACTGTCGCATGCAATGATCGGGCTGTCGGTGGATCGGAGTGGAGCGGAATAGCGTGTTCCATCGCGGCTTCACGAATGCGTGCAGCAATTTCGTCAACGCCTTTGGCCACGCAAATCGGAGCACCAAGACTGAGGCGATTCCATTTGAGCGCCACCGCATAGTGGGTCGGATTTACGATCACAACATCTGCGGTCGGCACATCAGCCAGCATTTGATTCATCGCAATATCAACAGCTTTTTGACGCCGTTGCTGCTTAAGCAAAGGATCACCTTCGGACTGCTTCATTTCGTCCATCATTTCCTTACGGGTCATACGATGTTTGCGGTAATGTTCGTTAAATTGCCACGTAAAATCCACTATCCCAAGAACCATTGCGATCGCCAAAACGATGCCCATCAACATCAAAGTCATCTTGCCAAAAGTGACCACCACCATACCGGGCGACATGTGCAAAGTACCAATGATGCTGTTCATTTGACCCGACAGAAAAACCCCCAAAACAGCGCAATAGATCAGCAATTTGGAAAAGCTTTTCGCAAATTCGAATAGACCCTGCCGTCCAAATTTATTTTTCACGCCAGAAATTGGGGAAATACGCGATAGTTTTGGCACCAGCTTACTGGGCGCAAAAACTATTGCCCTTTGTGCAATCAAGCAAAGCAAGGCCAGAGCCGAAGGAATTGCAAACCAAGGCGCCATCGCAAACCCTGCCGCCAAAAAAACGCCGCCCAGTAGCGGATTGGGTGCCCCCGAAAAAAACATCCGCGAAAGACCATCCGCTTGATCATGCAATGTCGCGAGGGCTGACCCCAAGGCAACCAACGAAGCCGCACCAATCGAATACATCGCCACGACAAGGCCAAGATAGCTTGCGGCAGTAACAAGATCGGTCGACTTGACCACTTCCCCTTTGGCCCGGGCATCATCCAGCTTTTTCTGGCTTGCCTCAAATTGCTTTTCACTTTCGTCTTCGTCACTCATCCGGGTCCCCCAAATGGGTTTGCCATAAAGTCACCAAATGCTGCAATCCAAACGGCCAGCAGAACTGGCGCTGTGATGAAAAGTAAGAACAGACCGCCGGCCGTGATCGCGGGTGCACCGACAAAAGAAACCATCAATTGCGGCATGGCCCGGTTAATGACACCCAACGTCACGTTGTAAATTAGTGATGCAACAACAAATGGAGCCGCCAAAGTAAAACCAAGCGCAAACGTCCGCCCAACCTCTTTCACGCCGACCATCATCACGGTTTCGGCTGAAATTAATGTTCCAAATGGCACCATCGCATAACTGTGCAACATATAGGTCGCGATTTGCACATGAAGCCCCATCAAAGCGGCCAACGCCAACCCGGCGATAACAAGAACACGTCCGATCGCAGGTTGCGCGTCGACGCCCGCGCTGCCTCCAAAAATTTGCGAAAGCGAGGTGGACTGGGCCGCAACGGCGCCAGCAATTTGAAGTGCGAAAATGAAAAACCTCAATGCCAAGCCGAAGAACAAACCAACGATAACTTCTGGCCCCAACACTCCCATGTAGGTGACAAATGTTTCCGGCGGTCGCCCAATTCCATCAGCTACCGCTGGGGCAACGATAAGCGTAAATGCCAATGTAAGTCCTAGTCGTAAACGTAATGGTACAGATTGCTCGCCGAATGCAGGAAGCACTGCCATCATCGCGCCGGTACGTAAAAAAACGGCAAACCCCAACCAAAGAACCTCCTGTGAGAACGGCAACAGAACCGCGAGATCTTCGATCATGTTACGGGAACCAAGCCAACAAGCGCGGGTCGCGCATCGATCCCAATTTCTTCGAATGACAGCACTGGGTTCATGATTCCTTTGGCAGTCATGACGGTGCGTAGAAAACGGCGTCGACGCATCGATGTAACCACTGCTGCATAGGCCCCCGAGGCCGCTGCTTGTCCCAACTTTTCGGCGATCCCGTCTGCAAGAGTGTTAAAACTGTCTGGCGGCAAGGCAACATCGCCGTTTCCGCGTTCAGACCGAATTTCATAAGTGGCAAACGTGTCTTCCCATTCAGGGGCCAGCTGAACCAAGGGTATCGTTCCGTCTGGACGGCGCATCTCTGCAACGAGCTGAAAACCCAAACGCTGCCTAACATGCTCGGTGATTCCATCCACGGTTTGATGCAACTGCCGCCCCTCGGCGACCGCCTCAATTATGAGTGGCAAGTTGCGGATGGAAACCCGTTCTTCCAGCAGCAACCGCAACACAGCCAAAAGCACATCGACGGGTACTTTGTCCGGCACCAGTTCATCCAGCATCTTTCGATTCGCATCCGCACGCTTGCTGTCAGACAGATTTACCATCTCGTCTAGCCTGCGACGCAGCGCTTTATGTGTTAGCAATCGCGGGAAATTGCGCTTGACGATTTCAAGTAAATGGGTAGCGAGAACCTCTGCTGGCTGGACCGTTGTCAGGCCAGACAAGGCTGCCTTTTCTTGGTTAACTGGCATGATCCATCGGGCAGGTGCCCCATAGACGGGTTCGTTCACATTTTCTCCAGGAAGGTCTGCGTTGCTTTCGTCGCTAAGAAGGGCAAGTATCCGGTCAGGCTCCAGTCTGTCACGCACCTGCTCAACCCCATGAACCCGCACAACATAAATTCCGGTCTGCAACGCGGCGTTGTCGGTCAACCTGATTTCGGGCAGCAATACACCAAACGTGGTCGCGACATGATTGCGCATATTGGCAATTCGCGCATCCAAGCCAGTTCCTGGGTCGAGCACCATATCCACCAGATCCGGCGCAAATTCGACATGAATATCATCCAGATCAAGCATATCTCCAATCGATGCTTCAGTGGGGGCAACCGATTGCGGCGCGTCTCGGGCTGCGACTTTTTCGGCTTCTCGCACCGAAGCTTTCTCCATGGCAAAGGCGCAAGCGCCGAGCGTCAAGGCACCCAGCATGAATGGGAAAAATGGTAAACCCGGAACCAATGCGAACAGGCCCATAAGAATGGCGACGGTGGCAAGAGCCGCAGGGTGCCGTCCCAGTTGCGCGACCAAAGCCAAATCCGTCGGCCCCGTTGCGCCGCCGCGCGCCAATAACAATGCGGACGCAATTGAAATCACCACCGCTGGGATTTGCGAAACCAACCCATCTCCAACCGTCAATATAGCATAGGTTTCAAAGGCCTGCCCGATCGGCATACCTTGCATGCTCACACCAATAATGAGCCCCATAACCAAATTTAGTGCCGTAATTAGGAGGCCTGCGATTGCGTCTCCCTTAACAAATTTGGATGCTCCATCAAGTGATCCAAAAAACGTTGTTTCTGCTTGCTCTGTTTCCCGACGCCGTTTCGCTTCTGCGTGATCGATGGCTCCTGCAGACATGTCGCTATCAATTGCTAATTGTTTGCCAGGCATCGCGTCCAATGCAAAGCGTGCACCAACCTCAGCCATGCGGGTCGCCCCCTTGTTGATCACAACGAAATTCACGATCAACAGAACGCAGAACACCACCAGCCCTAAAAGAACATTACCTCCCATGACGAACATCGCGAAACCTTCGATGACGTCGCCGGCTGCACCTGTGCCAGTATGTCCTTGCCCAATAATTAGCTTCGTGGATGAAACATTTAATGACAAACGCAGCATCAATGACGCGAGTAAAACGGTGGGAAAAGCGGAAAAATCCAGAGGTCGCTCAATGAATAACGTGACCGTAAACATCAAAATTGCAAGGGCGAATGAGGCTGCCAATCCGATGTCTAATACCCATGCGGGGACAGGTAAGATCATCATGACAATGATAGCCATCAAAGCAAGTGCGAGCAGAATCGTCGGTTGAAATATTCGCCCCAAACTTAGTTGACCCATCACAACACGCGCGTCCGCAAACAGATCGTGGACGAAGCCGTTGCAGCGAAATTCGCCCCTTGGTGGCTACTTTGCATCAAATTGGGGTGCCAGACCCCGTCAAAACTCTGCAAAAATGATATTGACGGCTTTCTGCCTGTCATTGGATTTCCAACCTTTTCAAGAACTTCCCTGAAAAATATCACCAAGAAGTTGACAAAAGGTAAGCCTCCCAAGTCAATCCAAAACAGGAGCGAACCGCGCCAATACGTCGCCAAGCAAAGCACGTGTATTTACACTTTGCGCGAGAAGGTCGCGACCTTGACCCAAAGGTTGATCGGCGTCTGGGACAACTACCGTTTCATCCAATACGCTTTGCGATACATTTCGAAGCAAAGCATCACCACCCTGAGACAGTGTCGACCAGTTGCCTAGTCGCCAGTCAGTTGACATAGATTCCAAGGCAATATCTTCTCGTCCGTCTGAAATTAGCTCAGCAGACCGACGTAGTTGGATCGCGCGCGGGCTTGTTTGACCTTGCAAATGGGTTAAAGCACCATCGGAATCCCCACTTGCAAGAGCAGCCTCAGCGCGCAAATAACGACGCTCAATCATCGCACTTCCGACACTGGAACTCATCACTAAGACGCCAGCACGTTCTGGGAACCCCAATAGTAGCAACCTATGTGCCATTGCATTTTGTGCATCAGAATCAACCATGAGCCCGATTTCATCGAAAGCCAACTCAATGAATGTCATATCATCGTAATGTTCTGTCGCCGCCATTAACGCAGAAGTCTGCAATTCCGTTGATCGATCTGCACCCAATGCGTCAATTTCCTCAGATACAATTTTCAGTGCCAATCGCACATTCTGAGAGGCGGTCAGAGCCGCCACTTGTGCTGCTGCAAGGTCTCCAACAATTTCTGTGTCTCGATGCTCAAACCGGAGTATATCTGCAAGAGCAATAATTTCGGGGTCCACCGGAGTGTTGGATTCAATCGAAAAATATATGAGATCAATAAGCGCTTCGGGCGTCATTCGACTGTCGGACGCTGCCAACGTCGACAACGTTTCTGTTGCACGCATCACTTCGCCCAGCTCTGTCTGTATCTCGGTAGCGGCAATCAGTGACTCAAATGTAGGGTCAACGACCATGCCGCTGGAAACAAGAGCAACTTCTGCAGATTCAAGGTCACCACTTTGAATAAACCTATCGGACAGCATTGGGCCAAGATGTGTCTGTAGATGAAACGGTAATGCCTTAAAGGCGCGCAAAACAGCATTTCGTTCATCTTCAGTTTGACTTGATCCCTGAACTGAAAGAAAGCCCCAAAGCGCCCCAGGGCCAATGCAATTCACTTGTTGCGCCAATACAGCTGAAGCTGGATCACCATCCATTATTGCCCCAATCGCAATCAGTATCGTGCGGCCGACCGACATTTCAGCGTCGATCGTCAATGCGTTTTGCGCCTCTCGCCCAAATCCAAAATACAAGAAACCCTTCGCCAAATTCTCGATAGCTGTACGATCCGGTCGGTCAAATTCACCGATTACCAAACCACGTAATTGCGATATCTGACTGTGAAATGGATCATCGCTACCCCAATTGGGAATGTCAAAATGTTCGTCTGCAAAACACACGTCGACCACTTGGACGACGTCATCCTGTGGCGCACGATCGATGCTAGTATGAGCAAATAGCCCGGGCTTATTTTTCGAAATATGTGTATCAAAATGCGCTGTTTGAGTGGCGGAAATATTGGTCGATGGCCGGAGTAAACCTTGAGTTGCTCCTCGTGCAATACTGCTTGTGATAATTTCTGCCAACGCTTCAAGCTGGTTAGCTTCGGGTTCTTCATCGGTCTCATTTGTCAGATCAAAACTAATGACCTTGGGCTGCCTCGTTATTATTGGAAGACCTACATAAGCAATTGATTCGTAAAATTGACCGTTGAAGCTAGAGTTTTGCGGTGCAATTCCGTCGCGGATATCGACAACCAATTTGTCGGGTTGCCACAAAAATGCGGCCGCGAAACAATCGCAATCCGAAGAAATTAGCAAACTGTTGTCGCCGTCAAGTTGCGCGAATTCGGTGATCCTCCCTTTTGGAATGCGATCGAACACGGTACTGAAATCATAACTCAAAACGTCGCTTACTTTCAGTCCAAAACCGTGATCTATCCGCCCTACTCTCCATATAGCATCTGTTGGGATCGTAATTACGAGACGCGAAAATCCCTCATGCTCCCCCGCTCGAATTGAAGCCGACTGAGCGTTCGCGAAGGACACGGAAATCATAAGGAAGATCAGACTAAGCAGGTCTCTCATGCCGCGGCCTGTTTCACTAATTTAAGCGCTTCTTCTAACTCCGCAAATGTTGGACGATGATGCCCCGGGGTATTCTGGCGACCAACCTCAATACATATGTTTGGTGCGTGGCGATGCAGGTTTGCGACAAGAACTTCGCGGATCAATTGATAGAATTGACCGTCTTCTTCAATCACCGATTTTACCTTGACTGAAAATGGGCCGACAAGTCCATATGCCAAAAAGACGCCCAGGAATGTTCCAACAAGCGCGCCACCAATGAGCCTACCTAAAACCTCTGGTGGTTGATCAATTGATCCCATCGTTTTGATCACGCCCAAAACCGCTGCAACAATCCCCAAAGCAGGGAGGCCATCGGCAACGGTCTGCAACGCGTGCGTCGAATGCATCCGGTGATGCATCGTCGCCTCAATACGTTTTTCGAGAACCTCCTCAACTTGATGGGGATCATCATAATTCATCGTCGCCGACCGCAACGTATCGCAAATCAATTCGACGGCCTCTTGGTCGCCCAATATCTTCGGGTACTTTCCGAAAATGGCGGAGCTGTCAGGCCCTTCGATATGTTCTTCGAGAGCCACTGGGTTTGCGCGCGCCACGCGGATCAATTCGAACAGCAAGCATAGAAGGTCACTATAATCTTGTTGCGCCCATTTCGTACCTTTGAACACCTTACCCACGTCTTTTAACGTGTGCTTGATTCCAGCCATGTCATTACTTATCACGAACGCCCCAAGGGCCGCCCCCCCAATCATGATCATCTCGTATGGAAGAGTTTTCATAATGATTGCCATCTTGCCTCCGGCAAGCAAGTAGCCACCGAAGACCATGATGAAAATTATCGCGATGCCAACTAGGCCAATCATAGAATAAATCCCTTCCAAAGCACCGGCCCAAGCCGGCTCGTTCGATATGCACCAAAGGCGTTAAGGAGTTCTGTTCTATTGCGTAGGAACTTGTGCATTTCGACCCGCCAAAACAACGCTGAATGAATAAGCCGTCTCAGGCGCGAGCCCAGCCATGACCTTGGCTGCAATAATTGGTTCCATCATACCCAAAAATCCTGCCGCGAATTGCGGCGGCATTTGCTCAAACAAGGCCGCCGCATCCTTCGCGGCCATGTTTTCATACACGGTTGTAAGCCGTGCCAAATCCAACTCAGACGCGCTATCAGCCAAGGCGATGGTATCGCTCAACGCCTCTTCTGCCCGAGTCAAAGCAGCCAATTGCTGTGTCATCTTCTGTTCAGCCACACGCAATGCCTGCATGCGATCAGCCATGCGTGATTCGCGTTCATTCAATCGAGCCTCTCGCGCGCGCAGCGCGGCAAGAATATCCGTTGCGGGGCTTTGATCTGTAGAAACTGGCTCAGAAGATTTTTCGGGTTGCTCTGAAACCGTGGAGCTAAGAGCCATCGCGTCCGTCGCCCCACCGGCAATCCGAATGACGGCTGAAAATAGCAACAACCCCGCGACGACTTGAAGCGTTCCTTTTCGTCCTGAAGGTGCTTTCGTCATCACGCAGTTTCCATCTGCTGGGGAGATCTAACAAAGAACGGGCTTGGAGCCGATTTGGGGCTTTCAGGCAGATCGTGCATCGACGCAATCAGCAATTCCAATCTGCGCGCCGATGCCTCTGCACGATTGTTTACATCGTCCAATGTCGCGACCGAATTTGCAGCCGTTTCCTGTGCATCGACGAGCGCCTTGGTCAAGTCGTTTGCCTGAATCGACAGCACTGCAACGGCACCGCCAACCCCTTTTTCCAAATCCGTAAACTTACGTAACCGTCGGGATAAAACCTGACAGTAAAGCCCGGCACCTAATGCGCCGGCAACAAGTAATATATCAGCAATGAGCGCCATTCTGGCCTCCTTCAGTTTAAAACAAATTCCATGATCAAAAAGTCGCGCACGCGACCTTCACCTGTAACAATTTGAACGCGGCGCAGCATTTGAGCGCGCAATCGGACAAGGGCTGTCGGATCTTCAAGTTCAGCCAGCTCAACGGCACGAAGGTATCCGTTCAAAACATCAATGATACGCGGCTTCACTGCTTCCACTTCAGCGGCATAGGCAGGATCAACCTCAAGGTGCGCCGCGAATCGCAAGTGAGCCCGACTGCCTGATCTTGGTAGCGAAATCACCAACGGATCTAGTGCAACAAACGCGACATCAACGGCCGACGTGGCAGGCGATCTGTCTCTTATACACATCTCCGAGCCCACGAGACCTCTCTACATCTCGT
>CAJXTP010000106.1 GCA_913061335.1 uncultured Loktanella sp. | reverse complement strand
CCTCTCTATTCGTCGGCAGCGTCAGATGTGTATAAGAGACAGCAACTTGACCACAGCCTCAACAGCGATCGCCATGACGATCCCGTGGTGACGCTCGTTCGAGTCCAGATTGCGGGTGCCGAAAAGCACGGTGAAAATGGCCAGCCCGACAGCCACCCATCTGGCCCCACCAGCTAAGTCATCGGGCCCCCAAGGGCGGCCACCTGCCTCGGCGAATACCGAAAACGACAAGGTCACTGATTGCAGTTGCAGCGCAATATACGGTGTGCCCGCGACAATGGCCATTAATGTCACGATGACGCCAAGCGATGTGGACTTGCCAAACCGAGACGAAATCAAATCGGCGATCGACGTGATCCGCTGGGTGCGGCCAATACGAACAAGACGGCGCAGCACCCACCACCAGCCGACCATAACGATCGTCGGGCCAAGGTAGACTGTGACAAATTCCAGCCCTGATCGCGCGGCATAGCCTACGGCGCCGTAAAACGTCCAAGCGGTGCAGTAAATCGACAGTGACAGGGTATAAACAACAGGTGAATACAGCCATCCGCCAAAGCCTTGTGCTGCGCGGCGCTCGGCAAAAAACGCGACCGCAAACAGAAGCGCGACATAAACAAGAGCGACCGCGACCATGACATTAAAGGCGACCATCTGACTACGGGGCCTTAGGCTTATCAGTGGATACGACGCGTGAAATGGCAGCGGCAAGAAGGATTAGCAAAACCCACACAACGAAAATATACACGGTCGCGCCGCTGTTCAGCGCGGCGTCAGACCACAGCAATGGAATGGCCAACAACACCACGCCGATCACTGGCACAGCGCGGGCCAAATCGCGCATCCGGCGCTTGCGGTAGGTATCTTTGGCCAGAAACGCCGCTTGCTTGGGCGCAGGCGGGGTCATGTGGCTTCCATCAATTCACGCACGTGATCGCGGACCTCGGCGTTGGAAAATGGCTTTGTCATGAAATGGTTTGCACCCAAACGCTCGGCCAATTCACGGTCGCGGGCTTGGCCACGGGCGGTCAGCATCATCACAGGGATTTCGGCGGTTTCGGTGGTCGCACGCAGATCGCGCAAAATATCAAATCCGCTGCGACCAGGCAACATAACATCAAGAATAATCAGGTCCGGCGGCAAGGCCAACACCTTATCCATCGCAGATGTACCATCTTCGTGGGTATGTACGGTCCAACCATCGCGGCTCAGAATAAAACTGATTGCCTCGATGATGTTCGGTTCATCCTCAATAAGTAGGACGCGCTTGGCCATGTGTCGTGTCTCCCCCGTCGTGACGCGACTATCACGGCATTCTGGCGGGCTGTCAAAGCGGATCAGCGCATCGCCGACGGTTCCCTGCGCGCGGCGCAGCCATCGCGGGGACAAATGCGGCACGAAACACCCGCAGGGATAGGCTCTGTGGTGCCTTGTGCAGGGTCAGGGATAATCAACATCGTGGCGTGCAAAACAGGCGGAGCATCAAAACCAGCGGCACCCACAGGGGTCGCAATCGCGTAACACAAAAATCGCTGCTCGGTGGCGTCAGGCAAAGCGACCTCTGCGCGGATCGGCTGATTTGGGCGACCAAACGCGGTGAACAACGGCCAAAGCGGGCAACCAGCCCCCGCGCGCGGCAACGCGAAACCGCTTACAGGCTTGCGAAACAGCATGGCACCGGACGCATCCGCAACAGCCAACCCCATCGGCAGATGGCCATCGCTTGCAGGTAGGCTCGACAACCGGCGCAGCACGGAATCCACGGGCGCACGAAACTGATGCGACAAAGCGACAGGATCATAGTCAGCGTCGCGCGCAGATTGGGCGAACTGAGCCAGCGGCATCAAGGTTGAATCCGCCTGATAGGTTTGCAAAAATCGGGTCATCAAATCTGCGGCAGCGTCACCGCGCGGGGTCATGTCTTTGACCAACTTCGGGATATTAACCTGCCCTGCGCGCTCCAACGCCGAGATGTGATAATCCACTGCAGCCAAGGCAGTTTCCACCTCGTCCACAGGGGCAGATTGCGGCGGACCGTCGGTATCAGGTGTATCAAGATAGCGGATCAAAGCCTCGGAACTGGCCGCTAGGCGGACACTATCATCATAGATATTGCGGTGAAAACGGGCCTGCCAATCAGCGTCAATCCGTTCGCCGCTCACCAGAATGGACGCAGCCGACCGAACAGCGGTCACCGCTGTGATGACTTGATGCAATGATCCGGCCAACTCAGGATCATATGTCATGCGGTCGTTTAAAACCTGCACACGGTCATGCAGCGCGGCCAGTTGTTTGGATTGGGCAACGATCAAAGCGGTCCAGCCTGGATACCGGACAGCCATATCCTCGGCGCGGTCCACTTCAACCGTGGCAGACAAATTGGTGGCGGCACTGTGTAATTGATCCAACAAAGACGTGTTTACGCCTTGGCTTAACTGCTCTGGTTCAACCGACAAAGCATGGGCGACATCGGCCAGCAATTTCCCCGCGATTCTGCGCTTGTTATGCTCGATCAGGTTTAGGTAAGATGCCGAGATCCCGACCACCTTGGCCAAATCAGCCTGCCTGATTTCCTGATCCAGCCGGCGATCTCGAATACGGGAGCCGATAATCGGATCAATGGCCATCTTGATTTCCCCTATGGTTTCAGTTGGTTTCTGCACATGCGAGAAAACTGATTTACAAAATTTACAAACCCATTGTGCATTAATTTACCAATTCGTCCAGTGGGTATCGCAGCGCGGTTGCCGCAAGCATGTCCCGCCCCGATGGTAGACAGGCACGAAAGTGTAGGCTGCGTGGGCGAGGAGGTTCGCACAGCTTTAAATCCAAAGGGAGGATAATAATGTCCAAGTCCAATTTCTCACGTCGCGGCGTGCTGAAGACAGGCGCCATTGCTGGTGCAGGTCTGGCGCTTCCGACGTATCTGAGCGCGGCAAGCCATGCTGGCTATACCAACGCGCCAACCGGTTCTTCGGTGAAGTTCGGTTTCAACGTACCACAAACTGGCCCCTACGCTGAAGAAGGCCTCGACGAGCTGCGCGCACAAGAGCTGGCTGTTGAGCACCTGAACGGTATCGGTGACGGCGGTATGCTGAACACTTTCTCCGAAAAGAACCTTCAAGGCGACGGTATTCTTGGCAAGAAAGTCGAATTCGTCACTGGCGATACACAGACCAAATCTGACGTGGCACGTGCATCCGCACAGTCCATGATCCAGAAAGATGGCTGCGTCATGATCAACGGCGGATCTTCTTCCGGTGTTGCGATTGCGGTTCAAGGTTTGTGCCAAGACGCTGGCGTGATCTTCATGGCTGGTTTGACACACTCCAACGACACGACTGGTAAAGATAAAAAAGCCAACGGCTTCCGTCACTTCTTTAACGGTTATATGTCCGGTGCGGCACTCGGCCCAGTTCTTGAAAAAGAATACGGCAACGAGCGTCAAGCATACCACCTGACAGCTGACTACACATGGGGCTGGACACAGCAGGAATCCATCGCGGCTTCAACAGAAGCACTCGGCTGGACAACTACTCAGAACGTCCTGACGCCAGTTGGCGCGGGCGACTTCTCGTCGTACATCGCACCAATCCTGAACTCCGGCGCAGATACATTGATCCTGAACCACTACGGTGGGGATATGGTTAACTCGCTGACACAGGCCATCCAGTTTGGTCTGAAAGACAAGCAGGTAAACGGCAAAGACTTCACCATCATCGTTCCGCTCTACTCCGAGCTGATGGCGGCTGGTGCTGGGTCCAACATCCAAGGCGTCTTCGGTTCCATGAACTGGAACTGGCAGCTGCAGGATGCGGGCACCAAAGCCTTTGTTAAGTCGTTCGGCGAAAAGTATGGCTTCCCGCCATCCAACGCTGCGCACACTTGCTACGTTCAGACGCTGCTTTATGCGGATGCTGTTACACGTGCTGGCACGTTCAACCCTTGCGGCGTTGCAGAAGCTCTCGAAGACTTCGAATTCGACGGCATGGGCAACGGTCCAACATCTTACCGTGGGTCCGATCACCAGTGCTTCAAAGACGTGCTGGTTATGAAGGGCACAGACAACCCAACCAACGCATTCGACACGCTCGAAATCGTGGAAGTAACGCCACGTGCGCAGGTTGAGTATCCTGTTGATCACCCAATGTTCGCCGGTGGCGATCTGGGAACATGTAACCCAGGCGCATAAGCGGTATACGCTTATGACATCGGACCGGCGGCATGTTTTTGTCGCCGGTCCACCCTGCCCCCAACATCGGGGCCCATCCAGCAGACAGACGGGGCACGGTCCAATGGACGCATTTATCCTTCAAATTCTCAACGGCTTAGACAAGGGCTCGGCTTATGCCTTGATTGCCCTGGGCCTAACACTAATCTTTGGCACGCTTGGCGTCGTCAACTTTGCACATGGCGCACTGTTCATGATCGGCGCGTTCTGCGCTGTGACTTTACAGAAAATATTCGGGATCAGCTTTCAGACAATCGACGACACCCAAACCGATTTCTTGGGCAATCCGTTGAAGGTCGACACACCCTACATCGAAGCATGGTTTGGCCCCGAAATGGGCATGGCAATCCAAGACTGGTCGGTCCCTCTTGCGATCCTACTCGTCATCCCCGTGATGTTCTTTTTGGGCTGGGTCATGGAACGCGGCCTAATCAAACACTTCTACAGCCGCCCGCATGCTGACCAAATCCTCGTAACCTTTGGTCTTGCGATCGTTGTCGGCGAACTGATCAAAGCTTTCTACGGCGCAAACCCCATTCAAACTCCTGCCCCTGACATGTTCTTAGGCACGGTTGACGTGGGCGCGTGGCTTGGCATGGACTCAGGCGCTGTGGCCTATCCCAAATGGCGCATGGTCTATTTTGCCTTCTCTTTGGTCACCATTGGCGCGGTCTTTGCATTCTTGCAGTTCACCACCTTTGGGATGGTTGTGCGGGCTGGTATGGCCGACCGCGAAACGGTTGGGCTGTTGGGCATCGACATCGACAAACGGTTTACGTTTATGTTCGGTCTTGCGGCTGCGGTCGCTGGTATGGCTGGCGTGATGTACACACCAATCCTGTCACCGCACTATAACATCGGCATGGACTTTTTGGTGCTGTCATTTGTTGTGGTTGTTGTTGGCGGCATGGGGTCGCTTCCGGGCGCCGTCCTTGCAGGCTTCATGCTTGGTATCTTGCAATCGTTCGCATCCATGAACGAAGTCAAAGCTGTGATCCCCGGTATCGACCAAATCATCATCTACCTTGTAGCAATCATCATTTTGTTGACCCGGCCGCGTGGCCTGATGGGCCGCAAAGGTGTGATGGAGGAATAATCATGCTCGGACTTAACTCACGCGACTTTAAACTATTCATCGTGGTCTGCCTTATGGCACTCGCCGCACCTATCTTGCTCAACCCGTTCCCGACAGCGTCGGCCTTGGGCGAAAGCTTTAACGCAGGCTACCCTGCCCTGATGCAACGGTTTGTCATCTTTGGCATCCTTGTGATCGGCTTTAACATTCTGTTCGGCCTGACGGGGTACCTGTCATTTGGTCACGCCGCATTCTTGGGTGTCGGATCATATGCAGCCGTTTGGATGTTCAAACTGCTGTCCTACAACGTGGTGCCAGCGATCATCCTGTCAGTCATTGTGGCTGGGCTGTTTGCGGTGGTCATCGGCTACGTCAGTTTGCGAAGATCAGGTATCTACTTTTCAATCCTGACACTGGCCTTTGCGCAGATGTCGTACCAGTTGGCCTATTCGGTGTTCACACCGCTGACCAACGGCGAAACCGGCTTGCAGGTCTATAACGACGATCCACAAATCCTGATGGGGGCAAACTCACCCACATCGCCACACTTCTTTGGGCTGGAAATGAATTCGCAGTACACGCTTGATATCAGCGGCTGGTCGTTTGTCTTCCAAAACGGATACTATCTGTCCGCGATCTTCCTGATCCTTGGCTTCTACCTGTCGATCCGGATCTTCCGGTCGCCAACAGGGCTGATGCTACGGGCGATTAAATCAAACCAAACGCGGATGTCCTATACGGGGATCAACACCAAACCCTATATGCTCGCGGCCTTCGTGATCTCAGGCATGTATGCGGGTCTGGCTGGCGGCTTGCTGGCAGCGATGGACCCACTAACAGGCGCAGAGCGTATGTTCTGGACTGCATCGGGTGAAATCGTTGTGATGGCGATCCTTGGCGGTGTCGGCACATTGATCGGTCCGGTGCTTGGCGCTGGTATCATCAAATACCTCGAAAACATTGTGTCTAAGATCAACGACAGCATCCTGCACCAATGGTTCGCCTTTATGCCCGACTGGCTGGAAGGCGTCCTTGTGACAATCATCCACCCGTTCATTGGTAAAGGCTGGCACCTGACGCTTGGCTTACTGTTCATGGCGGTTGTCATCTTCTTGCCCGGTGGGCTTGTGCAAGGTGGTCAAAAGATCGGCGGACTGTTCCGCCGCAAGAAAACTGACGACGCCGCTGATGGCGCGAAAACCCCAGCGGAATAAGGAGAACAACAATGGGTATCCTTGAAGTCAAAGGCATCAACAAACGCTTTGGTGGTCTGCAAGCACTGGGTGACGTGAACCTGAGCGTGCAAGAAAACACCGTACACGCGATTATCGGCCCAAACGGGGCCGGTAAATCCACACTGCTCAACGTGCTTGTCGGCAAACTGATCCCGGACTCCGGGTCGGTCATGTTCGACGGCCAATCCGTGCTGGGACGCAAACCGCACGAGATCAACCAGATGGGCATTTCACGGGTGTTCCAAACACCAGAAATCTTTGCCGATCTTAGCGTGTTTGAAAACGTGCTGATCCCCTGCTTTGCCAAACGCGACGGGTCATTCAAAATGCAGGCCATAGGTGCCGTCACTGGACACAGCGACATTCACACCACCGCCGAAGCAATCTTGGACGACGTGAACATGCTTGATAAACGGCACATGACGGCAGCATCGCTGTCACGTGGCGACAAACGGCGCTTGGAAATGGCGATGTGCTTGGTGCAAGAACCAAAGCTGCTGCTGCTCGACGAGCCGACCGCAGGCATGGCGCGCGCCGACACCAACAACACCATCGATCTGTTAAAAGAGATCAAGGAAAAGCGCGACATCACCATGTGCATCATCGAACACGACATGCATGTTGTGTTTTCGCTGTCCGAACGGATCACCGTTTTGGCGCAAGGCATGCCCCTCGTTGAAGACACGCCCGACAATATCAAAGGCCACCCCAAGGTGCGCGAAGCCTACCTCGGCGAAGCACAGGTGTAAGGAACAGTTATGACCGCTCCATTCAATAAACACGCCAACAATGCGGCCACCCAACCTGCCTTTTTGTCAGTCTGGGAAATTGAGGCCTATTACGGCGAAAGCTATATCGTGCAAAACGTCAGCTTTAACATCCACGAAGGCGAGATTCTCGCGCTTTTGGGTCGTAACGGCGCTGGTAAAACATCCACGCTGCGCACCATCGCACGCATGGGTGATCCGCAACTCAAACACGGTGAAATCTGGCTCGACCACAAACCATTGCACCAAATGAAGTCATGGGAAGCCGCGCAAGCAGGCATCGCACTTGTACCAGAAGACCGCAGCATCATCTCAGGCCTGACGGTCGAAGAAAACCTGCAGCTGGCACAGATCGCACCGCCCATTGGCTGGTCGCTTGACCGAATCTATGACCTGTTCCCGCGCTTGGGCGAGAGGCGCAAACAAGAAGGCGTGACGCTTTCAGGGGGCGAACAACAGATGCTTGCCATCGCCCGCGCACTTGCGCGCGACATAAAAGTATTACTGCTCGATGAACCCTACGAAGGTTTGGCCCCTGTCATCGTGCAGGAAATTGCCAAGACACTGAACCTGATCCGTGATCAAGGTATCACCACTGTAATCGTTGAACAAAACGCGGTCGCGGCGCTGAAATTGGCTGATCGGGCCGTGATTTTGGACACTGGTACAGTCGTTTATGACGGCTCTGCGCAAGAAGTTTTGGAAGACGAACAGTTACGCGCGCAATACCTCGCGATTTAGATCTATTTTCTTAACCGGATCATAAGGAAAAAGACGCAGTATCAGCAGTGTCTTTTAACCTAATCGAAACCGGAGCATGCAAATGGAAATTTCGCTTCAACATCAAACTGCCGCCCCTTTTGCCCACAATACCAATGGGCATGGGGTGGCAACTGGCAATCCTGCCGCACTAATTCGGCCACCCGAACAGGCCCCGCCTGCGCCGACACCAGTGCAGCTTGGCATTCTTGGCGCCGTCAACGAGGCGCTCATCGGGGCGCTCAGACCCGACAAGCCCGAGACAAAGACGTTTGACCGCACCCTAAAGCCATATGATACCGCCATGTTGCCGCACAGCGCGGCTGACGAAAAACGGCTGCAAAAAACCGCCTGACCCACAGGTCAGACGACGCCACGTCATTTTCCTCGCAGCCGCGACTTCCCACGCGGGCGCTCCTAGCCTATAAGTCTGTCAATGCCACCGGCGCACCCTCGCTTGTGGCCAACTGTTTGGGCAACGGGCCGAGGAAAATATGACTAAAAAGACCTCCCATGATAGCGACGTCAGCTTTATTGCGTCGCTCGCAGAACTTTTACGCGAAAATGATCTGACTGAATTACAAGTCAAACGGAACTACGGCGAAAATGACAGCCTGAATGTGCGGGTCAGTCGCCAAACGCAAACCGTAATTCAAGCAGCAGCAGCCCCCGTGGCCATGGCCGCAGCACCGGCAGCCGCCGCCGCAGCGCCTGCAGCTGAATCATCAAACGATCCAGCCGCACACCCCGGCGTCGTACCATCACCGATGGTTGGCACGATCTACATGGCCGCCGAACCAGGTGCCGCTGCATTTGTGTCCGTTGGCACCACTGTCGCCGAAGGTGACACCATCTTAATCATCGAAGCGATGAAAACGATGAACCACATTCCTGCGCCAAAGGCCGGCACGATCAAACGCATCTTGGTCGAAGACGGCGGTGCCGTAGAATACGGCGCGCCGCTTGTGATCATCGAATAAGGCAGACAGCATATGTTTGATAAAATCCTGATTGCGAACCGTGGCGAAATTGCGCTGCGGGTTGTGCGCGCTTGCCGCGAAATGGGCGTCAAATCCGTCGCCGTGCATTCCACCGCAGATAGCGACGCGATGCATGTGCGCATGGCCGACGAGGCGATCTGTATCGGACCGCCATCCTCCGC
>CAJXTP010000105.1 GCA_913061335.1 uncultured Loktanella sp. | reverse complement strand
GTGGAACCTAAAGCGCCCTTTCGCTGCGCATTGCATGAACTCGAAAGACGCGGACGAAGCGGCCTTGCGCACGTGCGGCTATTGCTCAAGCAGCATTTCCTCGCAGCTGCAGTAGGTTTTATGCTGCGATGCAGCCACGCGTCGTGGAAGCGGCCGTTCGAAGTTACTGGCCTCGGCGGATTCCGAACTGACCTTTCGCCGCACCGTGTTCGAGTTCACAGATCGCGAAAACTGCTAACATAATTGTTAAGTCGTTTGGCAGGAGCGGCCCGCAATTGCCGTAAAACACTTAAAGGCCTACACATATTCTCGTCCGGCAATCCTCAGGCGGATCTCGATCCAAAGATCGAACGCCGTCACCTACCTGTGCCCTTGATGTACTTTACTGCGCTGTATCCGTGATGGGGTGTGAGGCATCAGAAGTGCGGGCGCCTTTCATCCAAGTTTCGAGTTCGCCAATTTCGGCTTGCGTCATCCGAAGCCCCGCCCGCGAACGCCGCCAAACCACATCTTCGGCAGTACGGGCGTATTCCTTTTCCATCAGCCAGACGATTTCCCGCTCTGTCAGGGTTGCTGCGAACTTGCGGCCCAAGTCCTCAGTCGATTTTGCATCGCCAAGGATAATGCGCGCCTCGGAGCCGTAAGCTCTGACCAATCGCCGCGCCCAGACTTCATCTAGAAATGGATAGTTCTTGCGTAAACTCCGGATCAAAGCGATCACACCATCCAACGGAAAATCGCCACCCGGAAGGCTGATCCCAGCGGTCCAGTCTGCACCAGCGTTAGGAAAAAACGGGCAGATTTTGGCAAGCGCGGCTTCTGCCAGTTTGCGATGGGTCGTGATTTTACCGCCAAAGACGTTCAGCAGCGGCGCGCCACCGTCATCCTGATTTAGTTTAAGAACATAGTCCCGCGTCGCGGCGGTCGCTGAGCTGACCCCATCATCATATAGCGGGCGCACACCAGCGTAGCTCCAGACGATATCTTCGTTAGTGATTGGTCGCTTGAAGTAACCCGACGCGAAAGCCCTCAGATAGTCCGCTTCAGCCTCACTGCATTCTGGTTTGACTGACGGAGCATCATGATCTGAATCTGTTGTGCCAATGAGTGTGAAATCGGTCTCATACGGAATAGCAAAGATGATCCGACCATCTTCACCCTGAAAGAAATAGCATTTGTCATGGTCAAAAAGCTTTTGCGTCACGATATGGCTGCCACGCACCAAACGTACACGCTCAGATGAAGTAATCCGTACCGTGTTACGAATGATGTCTTCGACCCAAGGCCCGCCGGCGTTCACCAGCATTCGCGCGACGGTCAACTGGGTCTCTTTTGTGCCCTGATCTTCGGTTGTGATATGCCAAACATCATTAACCCGCTTCGCCGACAGAACCTTGGTCTGGGTCATGATTTGCGCGCCGCGTGCTTGGGCATCGCGCGCGTTCAAGATGACCAGACGGGAGTCTTCGATCCAGCAATCAGAGTATTCATATGCTTTGATATACCGATCTTTTAACGGCTGCCCGACCGGATCGGTCGTCAAATCTACCGTCGTCGTGCCCGGCAGGATGTTCCGCCCCCCTAAGTTGTCATAAAGGAACAGGCCAAAGCGGATCAGCCAGGCCGGACGACGCCCGCGCATCCAAGGCATGACGAAATTTAGTATTTTCGATGTAGGCGTGTCGCCCTCAAACCTCAAATCCTTGTGATACGGTAGCACAAAGCGCATCGGCCAACTGATATGCGGCATCGCCTTCAACAGTGTCTCACGTTCCTTCAGAGCTTCGCGTACCAGACGGATCTCGAAAAACTCCAGGTATCGAAGCCCGCCATGAAACAGTTTGGTTGAGGCAGATGATGTCGCCGATGCCAGGTCGCTCATTTCTGCCAGTGACACAGACAGTCCACGACCGGCAGCATCACGGGCAATGCCACAGCCGTTGATGCCACCCCCTATTACGAAGAGATCGACTTCTGATGTTTGATCTTTTGGCGACATGATGGCCTCCCTGCCGTCTGTTGAGCTGAGTTTTCGTGAGAAATTCTACGCTTCAAAAATTGCAACCTGTAGCGAGCCTTCACGTGGCTGTTCATTGAAAATGAAAACTGTTCTACAACTGGGTTTAAGTCAGGCGGCTTTTCAATAGATCCCCGGACTTGTGAAGTATCGGATATCCAACCTGCGAAAACGCAGTGTTTATCTGCTTTAGCGCCCTAAGTGTTTCTTGGTGGATATTGCTGGTTTCAATGCTATCGACCAAGCCTTCGCGCAGTCTGCCAATGTGACTACGCTGTAATTTCTGTTCGACTTTTCGCACTTTTTCTTTTGCTTCAACAAGTTCGCGCGCCTCAGCTGGATTCTGGTTCATCATGACATTCAAAGCCAGCTGCACGTTGTTATGAACGCGATCCGAAAAATTACCAATTTCCTCACGTCCTTGCGTGGAAAATTTGAGGTTTTGTGTGTCCAATCGCTGGGCGAGGTCCAGCATGATCCGGGTTATGGTATCTGATGCGGAGGCGAGGCTGGCGGATATCGATGCAAACTCCATTGAGCGTTGGCCAAGTTCTTCGTCGAGGCCCTTTTTGCCCAGCTGAGCAAGATATAATTTCACATCAAGATGCATCTTCTGGATTGCCGTATCCTGATCGCGGATCGATTTGGCGGATGAGTCGCTCCAGCGGTCATAGAGTGGTTCGGTCGAGATAAGCATGTGTTCGATTTTTTGACCCATCCCCAACAATTCACGTGTGGTGCAATCAAGTCCGCGTTGTGGCCGATCTAGTGCGGAAGGGTCCAGAGCGCTCACCGTTTGGGGGGTGTCATCCGTTTTGTGCTTGTCCGTCATCAAACGTGTCATTGCAGCCGTCAACGGGCCAACAAATGGCAACGCTGCAAGTGCCAGCAAAAGGTTAAATGCAAGGTGTAGATTGATCGCTTGTCGGGCGGGCGTTGCGCCAAGCCGGTCTAGGAGATCGGGCATCGCTGCAATGACGAACACAGCCATCACGGCACCGCCACCGCGCAAGATCAAATTTCCCATGATCATCCGCCGCACCGCAGCTGGTGCGGAATAAGTCAGCAGGAATGCGATCAATCCTCCGCCTAGGTTAGCCCCCAGGATCATTGTGGCAGCTGCAGGGGTTGGCAATATGGATTGTCCCGCCAGCGTTACAAACAGCAAAACCGCCGCAACACTTGAATGAACCCCCCAAGCGAAGACAGCGCCAATGACAAAGGCCGTCAACAGATCACGGCTAAGATAGGCCATGACGGCCTGTGTTCCGGGATTGGATATCATCGGTTCAGTCGCGGCGCGGATCATGTCCAACGACACAAAGATCAGCGCCAGCCCGATCATGATCCGGCCAATCTGCCGCGTGTTGCTGCCTTCACCGCGCAGAAAAACTGTAATCCCGATCACAAGCAACAATGGAATCAAGATGGGCTGCCGCACCACAAGAAGCTGCGTTACAACCGCTGATCCGACATCGGCACCGAGCATGATCGCCAGTCCAGCCGCCGTCGCCAGACCGCCCTTCGAGACAAAGTTGGAGACCAAAATCGCAACCGCTGTGGAACTTTGCAACAAAACCGCCGCGCCCATTCCCGTGCCGGCCGCCAGCAACCGGTTCTTGGCGGAATGCCGCAGCCAGATGCGCATAGGTGTTGAATATCCTCGCTCGACCCCAGTACGCACCAAGCGTACAGCCCAAATCAAGAGCGCCGCAGCCCCCGCGATATGGAGGAAGAACAGGACAATGTTTGTGTCGTCCACGTTTATACCCTCAAAATTAAGTCTGGTGATTAGTTTTGTCTGGATAGAACAGGTGAGGCCCATCAAAATGACCGATGGGAATGGTTTGAGTCAAAATCCCGCCACGCATTTCGTGCAGAAGAAAGCCACCGGGTTCTTTGGTTAGGCAATTGGGGGCACCGATCCGCAGGTCCATGGTCACGGCATGGGATACACCCGGGGCTATCTGGCAAATTAAGTCACCAAAAGGCGCAACGATATTGCGGTGCACATGTCCGCAGGTCAGGCGCAGTTCGCCATTGTACCCTGACAAGATCGTTTTCAATTGTTTGCTGTCCCGTAAATTTTGAATGTCCATCTTCTCTATGCCCGTCAAAACGGGTGGGTGGTGCACGGTCACAATGGTTGGCTTGCCTTCTAGGGCATCAAGTTTTGCTGTCAGAAAGTTCAAAGTTGCATCGACAAGATGACCGTGGGCTTTGTCGGCGACACTGCTGTCCAAACCAATCACTGCAAGATCGTCAAACTCCATAGCCCAGTTGATCGGGCCATCGGCCGGCACCCATGACTGGTCCGAGAAGGAAGATCGCATGGCTTCCACATCATCGTGATTTCCCGGAATCGCACGAAACGGCAGGTCCAGCGGCTTCATGAGACTACGAAAACGTTGATATTCTTCTTCAGTGCCAAAGTCGGTCAAATCACCTGAGACAATTACCAAATCGATGGGGCCGATTTCTGGCAGGCTCCGGTTGATCGTTTCAACACAATTGGCAAGTTCCTCTGCTGTATCAACTTGGCCGTAGGCCAGTTGGCCGTGCGGGACGATATGCGGGTCTGATATTTGTATTATGCGCGTCATGCGACGTCTGCCTCATCCGGCAATAGCATCAAGGTTTCAGGCTTGATTGATACGTTGATCGTGTCGCCCACTTTCGGCGCAACTTGCCCTGAGTGGATTGACGCGATCGTGTCGGACGCGATGCCAGATATGCCAATGCGATAATGTGTCCCCAAGAATGTCACGGTTTCTACTTTTCCACGAAGCGGGCCGTTTTTAATAATCTGCACGTCTTCGGCGCGCACAAAAACAGTTTGCCCAACACCATCCATCGGAAGCGTCAGCGTGCCACCATTGAGATGCAACTTTGTGCCATCCGCTTTGCCGCGAAGGGGCATCGCATTTCCGACAAATCCTGCAACAAAGGAAGACGTCGGATTGCGATAAAGATCTTCAGGTGTGCCACTTTGCACGATGCGACCGTGCGACATGACCGCGACACGATCCGCAATTGCCATGGCTTCGTCTTGGTCATGGGTTACGAAAATCGCTGTAATGTCGAATTCGCGTAACAGCACGGCCAACTCGTCGCGCAGGATTTCACGTAAAGACGCATCAAGCGCCGAAAGCGGTTCATCTAACAATAGCAACCTTGGACGGGGTGCAATCGCCCGTGCAAGGGCAACGCGCTGTCGTTGGCCACCAGATAGCGCCGTAATCGCGCGCGCAGCAAAAGGCTGAAGCTGACACATCTCCAAGACTTCAGTGACGCGTGCATCGATTTCGGATTTGGGCAATCTCTGCATTTTCAACCCGTAGCCGATATTGGCTCGCACTGACATATTTGGGAACAAGGCATATGATTGAAACACCATTCCGACTTGGCGACGCTCAACGGGGAGCGCTGTCACGTTATCATCGTCAAACCAGATATCGCTTCCAGCATCGGGGGTCTCTAACCCCGCAATGATGCGCAATAACGTGGTTTTCCCGCAGCCCGATGGGCCCAGCAGCGAGACAATTTCACCCTTTCCGACGGAAAGGTCGGTCGGCAAAAGGGCTTCCGTGCCATCGGGATAGGTCTTGGCGGTGTGTGTAAGACGCAGAGTCATTGTGTAATCCTTTGTGCACGCGCTGAGGCCCATTGCATGGCCATCAAGAGCGGGACGATCAGTATGAAAAAGACGAGGGTGTAGGCCGAGGCGATCTCGAGTCGCATTGACGCATAGCTGTCGGCAAGGCCGACGGGCAACGTCTTGAGATACGGGGTGTGCAGCATCCAAGTGAGGTTAAATTCACCGATGGAAAGCGTAACTACTGTCAGCGCGCCAGCAAGGATTCCAGGCATGGCGTTGGGAACGACAATGTCGCGAAACCGTTGCCATGGCGACGCACCAAGTGAAGCCGCACCTTCTTCAAGCGTTTTGAGGTCCATGGAGGCTAGCACAGCCAGAATGGAGCGCACCATAAAGGGCAGCGTGTAAAGAACATGCCCAACTAGAATGAACGTCCATGAGGCGCGAAACCCCTTCATCGAGCCGTAAAGCTGAAGAAGTGCTAGGGCGAGCGCCAATCCCGGTATAGCAAGTGGGAGGGAAATGAATTCTTCCAACAGACGGGACATCCAGCCGGGATGGCGGGCCAACCCGTAAGCCGCCGGCAGTCCGATGATTAACGTGCAAAACAAGCAGGCGACGGCCAACCACATGGATAAGAAAATGCTGCCTGCGTAAAGGTCCCAGACCTGAAACACCCATTTCAGGGTCAAACCGGAAGAGATACCTTGAAAGTAATTCACCGTCAGCCCGGCCATGACTGACAAAACTATCGGAACAAAAAGGAAAGCACAGGCAAGCAGTGTGACTGCAAGTTGTAACATTTTTATTTTGGATTTTAACATGTTAGCCTCCCCCAGCAACAGTTGAACCAGACAAGGACCGCGCAATCAGCAGCAAAATCCATGTGATAATACCCAGAACAATCGACAGGGCAGAGGCCATGGCAATGTTGGCGGATAGTGTGAATTCGGTATAAATAACCATCGGAATAACATCGATGTTTGTAGCCAACGTGAAGGCGGTGCCAAACGCGCCCATCGCAGTGGCGAAGGCAATCGCACCCGAAGCAACCAGCGACGGCATAAGCCCCGGGATGATTACATCCATCACAACGCGGTAAGGTGAGGCCCCCATCGTGCGGGCAGCTTCCTCAAGGGCTGGATCAAGCTTCTCTGCGGCCGCCATCACAGTGAGTAAGACACGCGGGATCGAGAAATAGAGATACCCAAGAAACAAGCCGATTGCGGAATAGGCAAACACCACATGGCCCGGAGTCAATTGGTTCACCAATCCTTGACGGCCACCCAAAAGGATAATCAGAAAGCCGATCACCACACCCGGAAAGGCCAAAGGCAATGTGAGCACCGACAGCACGGTTCCGCGGCCCCAAAACCGGTTACGAACGAGGAACATGCCCGCTGTGGTGGACACCACCAAGGCCGCGATAGTTGTCGCGAGCGACACAAGTACTGTCAGGACGAGCGTGTTCAAATAGCGCGGTTTGCGCACAATATCGAGATAGACTGCCCAGCCAGCGTCACCTTCACCCGAGGCAAGGAAAAGCCGCCCAAGCGGCAGTGCCAAAAACAACAGAGAAAAGATGAACAGTGGCGTGAGGCACGCCATTACAAAGGTTCGATTTGTCATGATATATCCTCGGGGGTCGCGTGCAATGACGCGACCCCACTGTTTTGACGGATTTGTTTAGTCGACTTCGGACAGGTAGCGCTCGCCGAAACCAGCCTGAGCCTGCTCCATTTTGGCATAGTCCACCGCGACTGCGCGTTCGTAATCGCTTGCAGGCAAGAACTTTGCCGCGACATCAGCGGGCAATTCAACTGGGCGTGCTGGCTGCAAATAAGCGTTGGTCCAAATCGCCTGACCCTGATCTGACAGGATAAAGTCCAAAACGCGTTTGCCAAGCTCAGGGTTCGGTCCGTCGTTCACCAAGCTCATGACATATGGCACCCGTACCGATCCTTCACAGGGTAATACAAATTCGAAGTTACCGTCCTCTTCGTATTTGCCACGATAGGCGTTGAAATCATAGTCGAACAAGATCGGGATTTCACCTGAAACGACACGCGCATAAGACGTCTGTTTGGGCACGATAGGTAAGTTCTCAGCCAATTCGTTGAAGTAGTTGATCGCCGGATCGAAGTTATCCAAATCGCCACCAAAGGCGATGTTGACAGCAACCGCGCCTGCATAGCCAACAAAAGCCGAAGAAGGGTCGAGATATCCAACCATGCCGCGATACTCGGGCTTCATGAGATCGGCAAAACACTGAGGTACTTCGGCGCCACCAAGAGCATCAACGTTTACGAAAAACCCAAGCGTTCCGTAGTGAATTGCGAACCATCGGCCCTCTGGGTCCTTCAGTCCATCTGGAATTTCGTCGAAACCAGCTGGGAAATATGGCGTAGCAACACCCTCATTGCCGGCTTTGATGCCAGTCGTCACACCATAATACGCGACGTCAGCGATGGGGTTGTTTCTTTCGGCTAAAAGCTGGCTGAGCGTCTGGCCGGAGTTCTTGTTGTCATGGGGCATTTGGATATCGATTTCTTGATCGATTGCCTCCAGCATCGACGCCCAATCAGCCCATTGTGGCGGGCAGTTGTAACACACGGCGTCTTCGGCCAGTACAGGTGACGCTATCGTCATTGCCATAAATGCGGTTGCTAGTTTATATCTCATAGTGATCTCTCCCGTTGGATTTTATCGTTCTTCTTGGTTGGATTGTTTGACGGCGAAAGGGTTGCAGCCTTTTCGCCGTCTGCTCTTTCTGCTGCCGCAGACGCAAGGCTGCCTCCGGCGCGGAAACTGAATGTTGTTTTTGGGTCAGGTAGTTCAGGTGCGGGGGTGCTGTTGATGACTGACAAGACCGTTCTGGCCGCCCCGTTGCCCATCATTTTTGGATCGGTCGCAATCGTCGCCAGACTAGGCTCTACCATGGTGCCCACTTCGATGCCGTCAAAACCTACAATCGACAGGTCCTGAGGAACCCGCAATCCCAGTGCCCGCGCGCTACGGATCGTCGCAAGTGCGAGAAAGTCGTTGGAGGCGAATATACCGGTGAGCGTCGGATTTTCTTGTAAGAAATCTTTGAGGAAGTCGGTCAGTTCATGACTATCTTCTTCAATTTCCAGCAACGCGGGCAGTTTCATGCCATTTCGGGCACATCCATCAATAAATCCTTGATATCGTTGTCGCGCACGATCAGAGCTTTTAAATTTGAGCGCCAGAAATCCAACATCCGCGTGGCCTTGTTCAGCAAAAGAGTCCGAAACCCTCGATGCCGCTGAGCAATCATCAACCGACCAGCTTTGCTCTTTGTCAGGTGCCATGTTGAAAAGCAGGCAGTGCGGTATTCTGCGGCCCTGAATTGAAGTCAAACCTTCGCTGGAATGCGCGTCACTGACTGTCAGAACAAATCCGTCGACCTGTTTGGCCATTAACATTCGAATAGCTTGGGTTTCAAATTCGCTATCATAATTTGTGCACACAAGAAGGGTTTGATAACCGGCTGATTGAAATACTTCCTGTGCACCCTGTACGGCGTCTGCAAATACAGGGTTCGCAATGGACGGGATGACAATCCCTATTGTGCGGGTGGTGTTGCTTTGCAACGACCGACCGACTTCGCTAAATTCAAATCCAAGCTCTTCAGTCGCTGCCAAAACACGCCCGCGCATTACTGCGCTGGCAGAGCCGGTATCTGTCTCTTATACACATCTGACGCTGCCGACGAATAGAGAGGTGTA
>CAJXTP010000104.1 GCA_913061335.1 uncultured Loktanella sp. | reverse complement strand
CGCCAAACCGCCACGCACACGGTGCAACCCACGGTGCGCTGTTGAAAACAATGCGTCCGACACGCCGGACAACGTCAACAGGTTTCCCATCAGGATAAACAGGGGAATGACTGCTAAAGTAAAGGAAAGCGGCACATCAAAGGCCGCGTTGCCTGCGAGCCGAAACGCCGAGTCCCAGCTGCGTAGCATCGCGTACCCAACGGTGCCGACAACGATCATGGCAAACGCAATTGGCACGCGCAACAAAACAAGCCCGAACAACCCGATAAACCCAAGGATTGAAGCTATCATTTTGAAAACATCCTTTCAAACGCATTGGTCAGGTTGAACACGACGCACATGGCCGAGCCGATCATTGCCGCAAATGCCACATAGGTCAGCGGGATGCGCAACGAATTGGTCACCGATTCCCGCTCTGCATATTTTTGGACGTGCTCAAACAGCTCAACAGTGAACACAGCAAACACCAACACCCCACATAGAGCGGCCAGTGCAAATCTGAACTGGTTGGCGCGCTTGGATGTCGGCTCCCAAAGCTCCACCTCAACGTTTGCGTTGGCGAGTATGGCCAAGGGAAACGCCATATAGACCAACACGACCATAAGGATCTCGACGAGTTCGAATGCGCCCTTAATGGGGGCGTTGAACACGTAGCGGGCGATGACATCTGCGCCAGTCAGGCACATCATCCCCAATAGAACGCAGGCGCAGGACAGGCCCAGGATATGTTTGGAAAGGGCGCTTGCCTGTGCAAGCGCCCCCCCCTTTGTTTGAATGTCAGAGCTGTGGTTCACTGGGCCGCCTGAGCGCGCATATCTTCAAGAGCAGCAGCCCCGTCAAAACCTTGGGCGTCAAGCTCTTCAGCCCAAGCCGCCTCAGCGGAGGCTGCATAGTCTGTGATCACCGCTAGAACGGCGTCGTTTGCAGGCGCGATTACGACTCCGGCTTCATTGGCGGCCTCAAGCCCGCCTGCGTCCGCTGCATTCCAAACTTCACCCGCAATACCGGCAAGGGCCGCGCCAGAAATCTCATTGATCGCTGCTTGGTCTTGCGCCGAAAGGTCAGCCCATTTGTCCTCGTTCATTACCATGAACCAGCTGGTATTATACAACCCGCCCGGCACGGTCATTGTATTGGTTAGGTGCGGTCCAAGATTGAACGCGCGCAATGCCTCGACCGGGAAGGTCACACCGTCAATCACACCAGTCGATAGACGTTCAAACACGTCGCCGGGGCCCATGAATTGCGTCGTGGCACCCAAGGCTTCGATCATCTCAGAGATGTAGCCGCCAGGGACGCGAATTTTCAGACCTTCAAAATCAGCAGCAGTTTCAATGGCGCGCTGGTTATTGTGGAACATGCCCGGCCCGTGGACCCAAAGAGACAGCAGATGCGTACCTTCATGCTCGGCTGCTGCATCAAGGGTCTCGGTGTAGACATTCCAGTAAGCCTGCGAGGTCGCTACAGCATTGTCGCCAAGGAACGAAAACTGGCCGATGCCGGACCGCAGGAATCGGTTATCCCTGGTAAACGAGTGCAGACCGTAGACGATGTCTGCGTCCCCATCGGCGGCAAGATCAAAATGCGCCGGAGGTGGCCCCATCGGGCGCGGCAGAATGCGAACAGTGACGCGACCATCGGTAACCTCAGCCACTTGCGCGGCCCAAGGTTCAATGACGCCCGTCACGACGGGGTGCTGCGGTGGTAGCCAAGATGATAGAACCAGCTCTTCAGCCCAAGCCGCACTTGCCGATAACGTTGTCGCAAAGGCTGCGACCGACGCAAGGCGGCCAAAAGATGTCTTGAAATGTTGCATTGATTTTCCTCCCAAAAATTCAAATAGTGGCCACGTCGCAGTTATGCATGATAGGCCGAATCGCTAGGTAATAAGATGTTTCAATTGAAACTAAGTCAAGAGTAGTTTCTATTGAAACTATATTTACAAATGCACGGAAAGCGGAGATACTTGCCCTTCAATAGATCGGGACAGAAGTTGGAAAACAGCAAAGATATAAAGGGTTGCTTGGACGTTCCTGATCAGGGGGATGCCACGAAGACCTTTGAAATTTCAGCGTTTTTCCCTTATCAAACACGTGTTTTTTACAAAAGCGTCAGCGAAGCCGTCGCCAAAGTGTATATCGACGAATACGATATGAAACCCTATGAATGGCGCGCTTTGGCGATCTTGGGGAAGTCAAATATGCTCACACCGGCCCAATTGGTTGAAGAGTCGAGCATGGACAAAGTGACCGTCAGCCGCGCAATCGCAAGCTTATCGAAACGCGGCTGGCTGCGATCACGCTCCAACAAAATGGATGGGCGTAGCAGGATCGTCAGCACGTCAGCCGAGGGCCAAAAAGCGTTTGCGAACCTCGTCCCAAAAATGCGCGCGGTCGAGCATGGAATCCTAAGATGTTTGGATGATCATGAAGCTGCTGAATTCAAACGTATCATGCAAAAAATTGTCGACCATCAGGGCTGATCAAACGACACACTGGAATTAGTGACATTGAGATCGGTGACCCTTAAAAATCCTAGATATCGACCATTACAAAAATCTTGTTCCGTTTAAGCCATACAAGCTTTAGGAATTATCCACCTTGTTTCGTCAGGCGTTGGATTGGCCAGTTAATCCAGATCATTTTTCCCGAAGCAGACTTTCGCCATACTGCAGAAAAATGTGACAGCGCCCCCATCGCGAAGTCGACATTGGAAATTGGGCTATAATACTTCGTCAACGCTGTGTTGATGTTTGGGATGGAGGGGTGGATGGAGGGTAAATTACGCCAAGAGTCCAACTTCCCGCCGTCACCCCGAAACGCAGAGCTTGGAACAGGGGGCGCCTGGTCGGGCAAAAGCGCCCATTCCATGCGCCGAACAAAGGTGGCGGAAATCTATCGCAAGACAGGCAACCTGCGTGCCGTTCAGCTTCTGCTTGGCCACACAAAAGTTGATAGCACCGTCCGATATCTGGGGGTCGAGCTTGAAGACGCGCTGAGCATCGCAGAAAGGATCGATATCTAAGAACCTTGACGAACGGCAGAAGCCGTTCGTCATTTCAAAGCAGTCGCGTCCACTTGATACTCCCTACGGGCTGTGCCGAGTTCACTTTGACTGATGCTGCAGGTGTCACGAATGTCCGCTTGGGTAATGCAATATTCACTAAATATGGCGAGAAAATTTCGAAAACACAGCGCATCCAAAGGATGCATATCGCGATTGCTAAGCGCTATATGGCAAAATTTCGTCTGCCGACAACGCGTATCCGATTTCTGCGAGGTGCGTGCTTAAAGATGATACGCCAAACATGCCAATGACATTAACGGGTTCGAACAGGCTACTGCTTTCATAGGGTGTTGGCGTTGTGACAAAGACAAGCTGGTTTGCCGGCGGCGGGGGTGTGTGGACGCAGGCCCCAACATAAGGCACCAAGATAAAAGCCGTAACGCCGGTGCCCGAATAGTCGATCGGGACCATGAAACCAGGGAGACGGACAATTTGTCCGTTCCAGTCGCCTCTGACGCCGCTGGAAACAGGTTGTTCGCTGGTCAGCGGCGCCTGTTCGTCATGCGGCAGCAAGCCGCGCAACGCGTTTGGGATTGTTGTTTCATCTTCTGGCAGCAAATCTTCCCAATCAAGGTCGATGTAATCCTCTGCGCGTGCCATGCTGGGAAAAAGTGTCGACGCGGCCATTCCGGACAGAATTGCGCGGCGCTGTAAATGACGGTTCACCATACGTAGACCTCCATATCATCCGCTGAGATTGAGTAGCCCGTCTGACCAAGTTCGGTGGACTGCAATTGCGTCCGCATCGTGCCTGTGACCCAGACGGGATTCCAAAGCTCATCGCCGGGCCAAGGCTTGGCGGCGTTCACCATCACCAGCTGATTTGCTGGAGGCGGTGGCGTGTGGACGCATGCACCGACGTAAGGCACGAGCATGAAATTGGTCACACCTTCCGCGCTGACATCAAAGGGAATGATGAAGCCCGGCATCTTGATATAGGTCCCGTTCAGGTCTTCGTTCAGTTTGATTGCATTGGCGTCATAAATTGGGTTCCACGTGTCATTAGACTCGTCGATTTCACCTTCTCCGATGATCTCGGAATAAGCCAGTCCCGGCGGGAGAAGATCATCCCACGTAATTTCGCGAGTTGTAGCTGCAAATGCCGTATTAGGTGTAATGGCGACACCTGACATGAACATCAGGGCATTTCTACGATTTAACATTGGCATTCCCTCATTCGTAAGATCATGTTTTCACCATCATTCCATCTGCAACCGACATTCTGTAAGCCCGTAGTGCGGGTACTAGGCTCACAATTGCGCCAGCGCAGATCACACCGACGATGACCCAAACTTCTCGTATCGAAGGCGTATCAATCGGCAACCACAGTCCAAATGCACTGTCGAGAATGGGCTGCCCGATGAACAACCCGATATATAACAACACTAACCCAAACACTGCACCAATCGCCGCCATGACCATAGCCTCAAGCACAAGCATACTGAGAATGGTGAAAGGCCGCGCGCCCATGGCCCGAAAGATTGCCATCTCGCGACGGCGTTCGTTAAGGCTGGAAAAGATCGTGGCCATCATGCCGATAAGTGCTGTTACAACAACCATGGCAGACACGGCCAGTAGCGCGGTCTCGGCAATACCGACAATCCCCCAAAGTTCCTGCAATGCGACGCCGGGCAATATCGCTAGTAATGGTTCTTCGGCGTATTGATTGATGGCGCGCTGCAAGGCGAAGGTTTGCAAGGGGCTTTCGACACCGACAAGCGCTGCAGTGATCGCCTTGGGCGTTAGCTCCATACCGCGGATCACATCCGCTGGTGTCGCTTGGCCGGGTACCTGCGCGCCAGTTTGCCAATCTACATGAATCGCTTCAATTGCTTCCATGCTGATAATGACCGTACGATCGACAGGCGTGCCTGTCTTTTTCAAGATACCCGACACGCGAAACGGTTGGTCCTTATGTTCGGTAAACGACGCGAGACCATGAGCTACGATGATTGGGTCGTCGATCTTGTACCCTAGCGTTGCCGCTACATCCGCACTGATCACCGTATCAAATAGATCATCCATGATCGCGCCGTCAGACACAGCCAAAGATCGGCCTTGGCGGTATTTGTAATGCTCAAAGAACGCTTGGGTCGTACCCATCACGCGGAATTGCCGGTGGCTGTCTCCTAACGAGATCGGCACGATCCATTCCACGTCAGGCCGCGCTGCGATGTCTTGATAACTTTCCCAGGTCACGTTGTTTGTCGCATTGCCGATGCGGAACACGGAATAAAGCAGCAACTGAACGGACCCGGCCCGCGCCCCGACAATCAAATCGGTTCCGGATATCGTGTCGGCAAAACTGGCCTTAGCCCCAGTCCGTACCTTTTCAACGCCCAGAAACAGCGCCACAGATAGGGCGATGGCAAGGATGGTCATGCCAACGGTCAGCGCACGTGCGAACAACGAGGCAATAGCGAGACGCAAGATCATGCTGCGGCCCTTTCTATTTGCGCGATGTCTTCCATACGGATCACGCGGTCAAAGCGTTCACCCAAGCGCGGATCATGGCTAACCATCAAAAGCGAGGTGTTATGCGTAGTGGTCTGCGCAAACAGCAGGTCAAGAAAAGCGGCCTGACTATTGGCATCGAGGGCCGAAGTGGGTTCATCCGCGATGATCAGCGGTGGCTGCCCGATCAACGCACGCGCAACGGCCACGCGTTGTTGCTGGCCAACACTCAGGGCCGTGGATTTCGCACGGGTCACGCCAGTTGGCAGACCAAGCGCGGCGCACAGCTGAGATGCAGCGGCTGTGGCGTCGCCTGTACGCTCGCGTCGCGCGGGCGCAAAGCGGAGCGGGAGAAGGATATTGTCCATGACTGATCCGAAAGGCAGCAGATTGAATTGCTGAAAGATCACACCGATCTGTTCGGCGCGCAACTTGTCACGCTGACCGCCAGACAATGTGGTGATGTCCGTTCCCGCGACATCAACGCGCCCCCGATCCGGTAGGATTGTTCCACAGATCAGCGACAGGAACGTCGATTTTCCTGAGCCACTCTCACCAAGCAGCAACACAGACTCGCCCTTCGCGATAGACAAGTGTGGGACGGTCAGGGAAAACCCAGCCCGTCCAGGCCATCGATAGGCAACGTTAGTGATTTCCAGCGTCGTGTCAGTCACTTGCGTTTAGCGCCCCAAATCCAAAACCGGCGCATCGCGCGTCACTTCAAATGCCTGCGCCCCGGTTGTTGTTATCATCTGTACCTCAACCCCTTGCGCATTTGGGAAAGCCTCAAAGTAAGCAAATGTGATTTCAGTTAACGCATCAGGGTTGTCGCATGTAAGCGTGTACTCCGCATGGAATTCCGTGTGCCCGGCTTCGTCCGAATGATCATCGTGCTCCTCATCCGCGTGGTCATCATGCCCGTCCTCACCTTCAAGGGCGGCTTCGGCCTCAACAAGAGAGCAATTCGCTGCATCTGACATCACAAACAGATCAAGCGGCGCGCCGAGTGTGGCGACGGCTGCATCAATAGCGGCAAGATCAGCATCGCTTTCCGCAGCATATTCAAACCCAACGATATCCGCACCGGGCGCCTCGATCCCCATCGCAACAGTCGTGCCATCAATCGCGATATTGAGCGTCCCCACGCCATGTTCGTGGGCGTCAAGCTCGCGAGCATCCTCTGCAAAGGCGGGAAAAGCAGCGATGAGAGCAATAAGAGAAAAAGTTTGTTTCAAGGTATTTCCAAATTGAATTGTAAGAGTTGATCAAGCAGCACAGCTGCTGCATAACCCGTGAATTTCAACGATGTGTTGCTTTGCTTGAAAGGCGTTTTGATCTGTTAGCGCAGTAAGTTTTGGCAGCAGATCGCTCCCGTCGTGCTCGTCAACCGACCCGCAATCGTTACAGACCGCCATGACTGGCAGGCCTTCGACATGGTTACAGCGACAAGGCACAAAAGCTTTAATAGATTCGAGCCTGTGCGCGCGCCCCTGAACGGTCAAAGCCGAAAGCGTGCGATAAACTGTAGGCGGCGCAATATCTGGCTCACTGACCTGAAGTCGTTCAAGAATTTGATACGCCGTCATAGGTCTGTCGCATCCATTTAACACACTCAAGACATCGGTTTGCCGTGTCGCCGCGCGTTTTCTCATGTGCAGAACTCCTTCATTGAAATTTTATTATTTTATAAAGTAACAAACGGCAAGGCAAGAAAACGGCAGTCGCCATGCCGGTCGTTGGCGCAACAGCAGCGAGCTCATCCTTTGTCCACGTCGCGCTGGTTTGTTCTCTTCGCAGCGAAAAGACAGTTTTGGATTTGTGCCTGAAAACGGATTCGAATGACTGCTCTGGTGAAACTCGCTGCAACGCAAAAAACACGCTGCTGTGACTGCGAACAAATGCTGCGTCAGCAGCGTGCCCGAACATCAATGTCGGGAAAGTCCGCATAGTCGCCATTCGACAGAACACTCCCTCAACCGCAGCCCAATGGTTCCAACTTCCCCGTTCCGCCGTTAAGATCGCGCCAACCCACCGAATCCCTTTTGACAACTCAAGGCACCCCACATGAAAAACGTCATCAAGCCATCCACCGACGACGACCTTATCCAGCAGTTTCTGAAAAAAGGCGGCAAAGTCACCAAAGGCAAAACCAAACCGATGCCCGACGATCTTGGCCTGTCCAACAATGTTTGGGGCAACAAGCTGACTCGCGAAGAAAAAGCCGCCAAAAAGGCTGATGAAAAGAAGTAGAGCGTGACGATCGCCGTCCAATTGTTCAAACTAGCGTGTGTCCTGCTTTATGCAGCGGCGATGTATGTGGCAATTTTATGGGCGGTGGAGTTTTCGAGGCAATTTTCGCGTCTGATTGACCGATGTTATCGACCTGATATTTCGATTGGCATTTGGGCGTTTTTCTTGAGCAGTATTTCGGGTGCCTTTGCGGCCTTGGCGATGGTGTTCACGTTGATTTGGCCCGCACAGTTTTCCAATATTCTCGCGGGGTTCAAGTCATCCTATTTGTGGTGCTGACCCCTATATTCTGGCACCCAGAACACGAGGCGCATTACCTGTTTGCAATCGTCTTTGTCGCAGCGACTGCAAACGCGGCAATAGCGATTGCCCGTCGCATAAAGATTATCTGACAAATGGCGTGATCAGCCCCAGCTATAGTTAAACGACACGCTGACGCGCTCGTCCTCGGCGTTGTTCATCGGGACCTCGTGGCGCAGCCAGCTTTCCCATAGCAACACATCACCTACCTCTGGTTTGACATAGACGAACTGACGCAGCCCCTCTGGCGCGTCCTTGTCGCGACCCGGTGAGGCCATCATCATCGGCAACCGCGGGTCCTCAAACTTGATCGCGGATGTATCAGACGGCATCGACACATAGGTCGTCCCCGAGATCACAGAATGCGGATGGATGTGGCCAGTATGAATCCCGCCCTCTGGCAGAATATTGATCCAGATATCTTCCAGCTTTAGCGCCTTATCCCCCAGATCAAAATGCAGATCGCGGGCAAAGGCGGCGACATGGGCGTCCAGCGCCTTGACCACATCGGCAAAGATCGGGAACCGCCAAGGCAAATCCGTCAGCGACGCATAAGACGTATACCCGGGGAAGTCATTGGCTTCGCACCAATCCTGTCCGGCTTCGTCATCTTGGGCGATGACAAAACAAGACTGTTTCAATTCGGACGGATCCACCTTGCCATGATCAGACAATGCAGCGCGGTATAGCGGGGTCATAAAGAGCGATTTAATATCAGACATAACGGTGTCATAGACCTATTGTCTGGCTAGGAAAAGCAATGACGCGACACTGTTTGTTTTTGCCATAGTTCTATGGGGTTGCCACACCCTAGATTCCCTCCTATACGACCAACTTCTACTCCATCCACTGGGGCAGGGGTCACGCCTTCGTGCGGCCCTCCAGTGTCTGAAACATAAGGAAAATGGCATGAACGCCAATGAACTGCGGGATAAAACACCCGATCAGCTCCGTGAAGAGCTGGTGAACCTGAAAAAAGAATCATTCAATTTGCGCTTTCAGCAGGCCACTGGTCAGCTTGAAAACACATCCGGCATCCGTAACGCACGTCGTAACGCTGCCAAGGTAAAAACAATTCTGAACGAAAAAGCAGCATCCGCTGCTTCGGAGGCTTAATCTATGCCTAAGCGCATCCTGACTGGGGTTGTCACAAGCAACCAGAACGAACAGACGATCACTGTATCGGTTGAGCGTCGCTATAAGCACCCGTTGCTTCAGAAAACTATTCGTAAGTCCAAGAAATACCGGGCTCACGACGAAACAAACACATGTAAGGTGGGCGACCAAGTTCGCATC
>CAJXTP010000103.1 GCA_913061335.1 uncultured Loktanella sp. | reverse complement strand
CAGCGTCAGATGTGTATAAGAGACAGCTATGACTTTACTAAACACCGATGCGCCAGTGGCGGCAACTCTTACAGAGAAAGAGCTATTCCAGTGCTTTCTCGATGCGCCAATTCGAATTGGGTCAGCATCTACGCTTATCGCACCTAAAGCAGCCGAAACCACGGCGCGGGATCAATTCCGTGACCTATATTTGAGTGCAGGTCTGTGGCCCGAGTTGAATGACTCTGATCTACCTAGCTTTCTTTTCGAACATTTGTGTGAGGTTGACGATCCGGAATACGAAATGGAAACGCTAGTCGGCGACATGAAGGATATGCTTACGGTATTTGAAAAACTGCAAAGTGGTTTTAGTGAACTTTGTAATGCCACGCGCACCGAATTGCCTGATGATGTGTTGCAGAGCAGTGAGGATAATGTTCGCTACATTTTGCCCATAACCTCAACAGACGGTATCAAGCGCTTGGCGGCTGACATTGTAACATCGACCACATAGGCCAAAACGAACACGACCCTAGCTCGCTGGAGATGATCTCCAGCGGGTTTTCTTTTGAAGTCAAAAAAAATGGCACCACGTGTAGCGTGTCAAAATGGCTACACAGGCGAACTTCAAATATTCGCCAAGTCACTGTTTTTAATATGAAAATTGGTGGGTGATGAGAGGCTCGAACTCCCGACATCTTCCGTGTAAAGGAAGCGCTCTACCAACTGAGCTAATCACCCGATAACGGTCATCTAGAACAACCAGACGCAGGGTGCAAGCCTCAATCAAGCAATTTTTGCACACCATCTTTTAAATGATAAACACAGCCCTGCCCGCCGAGGTTCGAACTCGCCGCGACGGCAACTTCACCGGTGATTATTTCACGTAAAACGCGGCTCGTTATGCCATGCGTCACGACAACCGCCGGACCTTTTAAATCAGCAAGGAACGCAGCGACACGGACCGCAACAGCGGCAATGCCTTCGCCGTTCGGCGCAGCCTCGTATTGGGCAATAAATGCATCAGGTCCGTCGCCTAACGGCAGGCTATCACGACATAATCCCGACCAGTCACCAACACCAATTTCGCGCAACCGGCGATCAGTCGTAACATCTTGGGCAATTGCGCCCAACGCGATGCCTGCGGTTTGCACAGCGCGTCCCTGAGGGCTGGAAATCATCGAAAAACCACCCAAATCAAGCGCGCGCAATATTCGGCCCTGACTGGCAGCTTGGGCTTCACCCTTGGCAGTCAGGGGCGAATTCAACTCGCCTTGCATACGGTTTTCGGAATTCCAGACGGTTTCGCCATGGCGCAAAATATAAAGCTCGGGAAACATCGGTTAGCCTTGTGATTTGATTTCGACTTCAACAAAAACCATCGCCGCGGTGCCCGCGTTAATGACGTTATGCTGCACACCCGCGTCGCGGCGATACGCCGCCCCTGCGGGCACCAGCACATCCCGGATTTGTCCGTCCGGGTCTTCCAATTGCATTTGGCAATCCGTCACAGCCGTGATGACATAGTCCATCGCATGCGTGTGCCAGCCAGTTTCTGCACCTGCCGCAAATTCAAATCGGGTGACACAGACCAACGGGTCATCAACCAACCGCACCGCGACTGCGGCAGGGCGCGCCATCAATCGTCGTCGTCGTTATCTGACGGACTGGCACCAAGGCCTGCGCCGTCTTTCATCGTGCGCAATTTGAGGGTCAGAACCTTAGCACCGTCGCCAACATCCTTAGTTTTCACAATCCTCAGCTTGCCCAAGGGAGGCAAGTTCAGCTCTTCACCCTTAATCAACGCCTCGGACAAAACGGCCAAAGCAGCCTCAATCGCCGGCTTTGCATCGCGCTTTTTGACGTCTGTCCGGTCCACCGCACGGTCAATAAATTCGGGCTTTTTGATCATTTCAGCCTTGGGAACAATTACCGCAGAGGTCGCGCCCCCCGCTTTCGACGCGGTTGTGCCTGCCAACGGTGTGATAACCGGATCAGGCGCGATCGTCGCAAGCTTCACAGTCTTGGATGATGATGTTGGTTTCGTTGCCATGGGCCACTCTCCGGTCAAATATGAACTTGTGGTTAGGCTAAGTTAGTCGCGCCCAATTGCCCACACATCATCTTTAGAAATTTCATCATTGTTGCGCTAATCGAAACAACGCCGGAAATTTGGCAGGGCGTCATGCGGACTACCCAGCACCAAAACCACGAAAAATGGCGCGCCACTTTTGCGGCGCGCCATTCAAATTCAAACAACCGGAAACTTAATGCGCGGTGGCACCAACATGACCGACGCCGCGCGCCAAGGCAGCAGCTGCAGCAGCCTCTTCGGCAGCCTCGTCCCACTCAATCGGCTCTGGCTTAGACACAAGCGCATGTTCCAAAACTTCGGACACGTGTTTAACAGGAATAATCGTCAGCCCCTCTTTCACGTTGTCCGGAATTTCCGGCAGATCCTTTTCGTTATCAACAGGGATCAACACAGTCGTGATACCGCCGCGCAATGCAGCCAGCAGTTTTTCCTTCAAACCACCGATTGGCATGGCATTGCCGCGCAACGACACCTCGCCTGTCATGGCGATATCTTTGCGCACCGGAATACCTGTCAGCACAGACACAATCGACGTGACCATCGCCAGACCAGCACTTGGGCCGTCCTTTGGGGTCGCACCGTCTGGGACGTGTACGTGGATATCAATCAAGTCAAACTTGGTCGGCTTCACACCAATTTCTGGCGCGATGGACCGGACATAGGACGACGCTGCATCGATGGATTCCTTCATCACATCGCCCAGCTTACCCGTCGTCTTCATACGGCCCTTACCGGGCAAACGCAGTGCCTCGATATTCAGCAGCTCACCACCCACAGACGTCCACGCAAGACCCGTGACAACACCAACCTGATCAGTCTCTTCAGCCAGACCGTACTTGTGCTTTTCAACGCCCAAATATTCATCAAGATTTGCGGCATTCACAGCAATTGACGTGGCCTCTTTCTTAACGATCTTGGTGACTGCCTTGCGGGCAACTTTGGCCAATTCACGTTCCAGACTACGCACGCCAGCTTCGCGGGTATAAACGCGCACCATCGCCAACAATGCATCATCGGCAATGCTGAATTCCTTGGCTTTCAGACCGTGGTTTTTCATGACCTTGGGCAGTAAATGCTGCTTGGCGATCTCGCATTTTTCATCCTCGGTATACCCCGACAATGAAATAATTTCCATGCGATCCAACAATGGGCTCGGCATGTTGTACGTGTTCGCCGTCGTCAGGAACATCACGTTCGACAGGTCATACTCGACCTCCAAATAGTGATCCACGAATGTGGAGTTCTGTTCAGGATCAAGCACCTCAAGCATCGCGGACGCAGGATCGCCACGGAAATCTTGACCCATTTTGTCTATTTCATCGAGCAAAATCAACGGGTTCGTGGTTTTCGCCTTTTTCAGCGCCTGAATGATCTTACCGGGCATCGACCCGATATAGGTCCGACGGTGACCGCGAATTTCGCTTTCGTCACGCACACCACCAAGGGAAATACGAATAAATTCGCGCCCCGTGGCGCGCGCCACAGATTTCCCAAGCGACGTTTTACCCACACCAGGAGGGCCGACCAAACACATGATCGGGCCTTTCAACTTGGCTGATCGCTGCTGCACTGCAAGGTATTCAACAATGCGTTCTTTGACCTTGTCCAACCCATAATGGTCGTCGTCCAAAATCTGCTGCGCTTTGCCCAAGTCCTTTTTTGTGCGCGATTTGACGCCCCAAGGCAGGCCCAAAACCCAGTCCATGTAGTTGCGCACAACTGTGGCTTCAGCAGACATAGGCGACATGTTCTTAAGCTTTTTCAGTTCAGCATCGACCTTCTCGCGGGCCTCAACTGACAGCTTGGTCTCCATAATCCGGCTTTCAAGTTCAGCGACCTCGTTTTGGCCGTCTTCACCGTCGCCCAGTTCCTTCTGAATGGCCTTCATCTGCTCATTCAAATAGTATTCGCGCTGGGTGCGTTCCATCTGCGATTTGACGCGGGTTTTGATCTTTTTCTCGACCTGCAAAACAGACATTTCGCCCTGCATCAGACCGTAAACTTTTTCCAGCCGCTCAGACACCGACAGCGTTTCCAAAAGCTCCTGCTTTTGGTTGACCTCAATGCCCAAATGACCCGCAACCAAATCGGCCAGCTTGGCAGGCTCAGTTGCTTCACTGACAGCGGCCATAGCCTCTTCAGGGATGTTTTTCTTAATTTTGGCGTACCGCTCAAACTCGCCAGACACCGACCGTGTCAGCGCCTCAAGCTCATCAGCATTGCCGGGCATCTCAGTCAGATACTCTGCGGACGCCTCAAAATAGCTGTCATTCTCGAGGAAATCAGTGATGCGGACGCGGTCACGGCCTTCGACCAACACCTTCACGGTGCCATCAGGCAATTTCAGCAACTGCAGCACATTGGCGAGCACACCAGCCTTATAGATCCCGTCTTGTGCGGGATCGTCCTCACCAGGATCAATCTGGCTGGAAAGCAAAATCTGTTTGTCGTCTTGCATCACTTCTTCCAGCGCGCGGACGGATTTCTCACGGCCCACGAACAAGGGCACGATCATATGCGGGAAAACCACAATGTCGCGCAACGGCAAGACGGGGTAGGATGAACTCAATGGTTCTTTCATGCTCTTTTCCTTAATAACTGGCAAGCCAACGTAGTCCCGCTTTGCGGCAACCGAATGTCGACCCCTTGGACTTGTTAAGATGGGGCGCGAACCCCGTACTTTCAACTCTCGTTCATGTATTGTGTATCTTGCACGGGACATTTCCCCCCTGCAAGCGGACAATCGCTAAAAATCAGACGGACTGAGCTTCCGCTGCTTCACGTTCTTGCGCCTTAAGCGCAAGGTTTAACAGCTTGTAACCCGATCCATACCAATGTGTGTCACACGGATATTCAATTTGCATGAACGCCGCATCATTGGGCGTAAAACTGCGCGTCGACGCAGGAAGCGCGCGGCGACCCCAAGCAATGGGATCATTTTGATGGTCAGGATTATAATCCCAACCGACTTTTTCGCATACCCTGCGAAACATCTCAAAAACAACCGGCTGTGTCGGGTGGTTTATACCATAAAGCGTCGGCTGCTTGCGCCACGTATCAGTCAAATAATCAGATATCGTTAGATCACAGTCAGCCTCTTCTTTTTCGCGGATACGCTCAATCGACCCAATCACCCGCTGCTCGCACTGCATATCAATCGAGCCATCGCAGTAGTCGTTGAAAATATGGATCGGTTTGCGGCCCTCTTGACCCTTTAACAACAGGTCTGCACCGCGAATAACCGTCTTGCCCTTGGACGCAATAATCTCAAGCGACGCGATCCCGTCAATATAAACATAAGGCACAAAGATGACGTCACCAGTCGCGCTTGCGCGGACATCATTCACGTTAAACGTTGTGGTATCGTTGGCAATCGCCTGACTGATAACGATATCAGCCTCGGCCAGCTGACGGCGGGTTTCTTCCTCGTCGAACGTTCCCCAATACGGCGTGATCGTCTGAAAACTGGCCTTCATCGCGGGAAACATCTCGCGGCAAAGCCCGCGCATCGCGTTCACCTGACAATTGCCAAGAAAAAATACCTTCATCACCTGCACCTCACTCGTTTTTCAGCAATCCTACCGCAAACCCGACGCGGGTCAAAGCGGATCAATATCACCCTGCGCACGGTTGCTGTGAAAATCAGCCTCCCAAGCGGCAAACGTTCCAGCAGCAATCGCCCCGCGCATGCCCTCCATAATCTCTTGAAAGTAATGCAGGTTATGCCACGTTAGCAGCATACCAGAGATCATTTCCTGCGCACGAAACACATGATGCAGATAGGCGCGTGAATACTTGGAACACGCCGGACATGTGCAGCCCTCGTCAATCGGGCGCGGATCATCGGCGTGGCGGGCGTTCTTAATGTTCAAAACACCGCGACGGGTGAACACTTGGCCCGTGCGACCAGACCGGCTTGGCAACACACAGTCCATCATGTCGATGCCGCGCTTCACGGCACCCACAATATCATCCGGCTTACCAACACCCATCAGATACCGTGGCTTATCGGTGGGCAACTGATCTGGGGCAAAATCAAGCACGTCGAACATCGCCGCCTGCCCCTCGCCCACAGCCAAACCGCCAACCGCATAACCGTCAAATTCAATCGCACGCAAAGCCTCGGCAGACCGGCCGCGCAAATCTTCCTCAAGACCACCCTGCTGAATACCAAACAACGCATGACCGGGCCTGTCACCAAACGCATCCCGCGACCGCTGCGCCCACCGCATAGACATCTCCATGCTTTCAGTGATGCGCGCACGGTCCGCAGGCAACGCGGGACATTCGTCAAAACACATGACGATATCGGAGCCCAGCAGCTTTTGGATCTCCATCGACCGTTCCGGCGTCAGCTCGTGGCTAGAGCCATCAATATGCGACTTAAACGTCACCCCATGCTCGGACATCTTGCGCAGATCAGACAGGGACATCACCTGAAACCCGCCGCTATCCGTCAAAATCGGCTTTTCCCAATTCATGAACTTGTGCAGACCACCAAGACGCTCAATGCGTTCAGCCGTCGGGCGCAGCATCAGATGATAGGTATTGCCCAGCAAAATATCGGCACCCGTGGCGGCCACACTTTCGGGCATCATCGCCTTCACAGTGGCGGCAGTGCCCACAGGCATAAACGCAGGCGTACGAATGTCGCCACGCGGCGTCTTAATCACACCAGTACGGGCTTTCCCGTCGGTGGCATGCAGATCAAATGTAATACGTTGTGTCATAAGCCCCTAGTGCCGGAACTTTCGACCAAGGAAAAGGGCGATCAGTAAAATGGCGGCTCCGTTCACTTTACGACTGTTGCCTACTGCCCTGACTTGATGAGCTCACGAACCTTAAGCGCTTTCTCAAAGTGATCAAGCGCATGGGTTTTAATCCACCATTCTGCCGCTTCAAAAAGAAGCTCTGGATCATCATTCCTATTGGCAAAGAATGCATAGAACGAAAGGCCAACTGCCTCGCCCTTTTTGGCAATCTTTTCATCGCAAATGGCAACGGCTTTTGTTCTCAAACTTTTTCTCAAATCAGGCCCACCGCGCGAATTTCGCCGCTTCAAAACGGCATATGCAAAACTTATGCAAAACATATACGAAACATACCGGTCTTTACGAGCCTCATTGCAATCCCTATATGAACACTCAGGAATAGCAGGATGATCCCATGACCGACGTAAACACCCCCGTTGAAGGCACTCCATTGATCGCGCCATCAAGCACCGATCACCCGCTTTACGAAGACATCGTAGCGGCGTGCCAGTCGATCTATGACCCTGAAATTCCAGTGAATATTTACGATCTCGGGCTGATCTACACGATCAATATCGGCGATGATAACGCGGTGAACGTCACTATGACGCTGACAGCACCCGGATGCCCCGTCGCAGGCGAAATGCCCGGTTGGGTCGCAGACGCGATTGAACCACTTCCCGGCGTCAAACACGTCGACGTCGAAATGACCTTCGAGCCACAATGGGGCATGGAAATGATGTCCGACGAGGCCCGCCTAGAACTTGGCTTTATGTAGTAATTACAACGCACTACCATCACCCTTGCGCGATGCGCTTAGGCTTCCTATCTTAGGTAAGAAGGAGAATTCCAATGTTCGGCATCCCAGGCAAGCAAGCAGTCTCGATCACTGGCAAAGCAGCGACGCAAATCGCCAAGCTGATGGCCAAAGATGGGTCTCAAGGGCTGCGCATCGGCGTCAAAAAAGGCGGCTGTGCAGGCATGGAATACACCATGGAATACGTCAATGAAATCAATGCGATGGATGAAATAGTAGAGATCGACGGCGCCCGCGTGATGATCGCACCAATGGCGCAGATGTTCCTGTTCGGCACTGAAATCGACTATGAAACATCCCTGCTAGAATCCGGCTTTAAGTTCCGCAATCCTAACGTTGTTGACGCCTGCGGCTGCGGCGAGTCGATTAAGTTCGACGAAACAATCGGCGCTAAATAGACGCCTTTTCAGCTACTTAGTGCCCTACCCACCAATCAATCCGTCTGCAAATGCACATATGTCTCGTCGTAACGCGCCTTCAAATGCGCCCACGCTTGCGTCGTCTCACCTGACCCAATCGGGGCCACATTCGCATCGTGGTTCGGATTGAAAAACAACGGCACTGAAATCCGCTCTGCGGACGTACCAATCACACGATGCGGCGTCGCTTTGATCTTCCCACCCGTCCACATCTCCAACATGTCACCAAAATTGATCACGAACTCACCAGGTGGTGCCGAAACTGGAATCCAGCCACCACCAAGCTTGCGCACCTCCAACCCCGGCGACCCATCAGTGGCCAGCAACGTCAAACAGCCATAGTCAGTATGCGTCGCAATTCCAAAATCCTTATCCGTCGCCCAAGCAGGCCGTTCAGGGTAAAAATTCCCGCGCAACAACGCCATCGGACGGGTGAACTTATCGCGAAAGAAGTCCCCGTCTTCACCAACAGAATTCGCAATCGCACAAAGCAAATCCAACGCAAAATCAGTGCTTTGCACATAATAACGCTGCAATGCATCGGCAAACCCCACAGGCCGATCTGGCCACAGGTTTGGCGCATAAAACGACAGGTTTTTATCCGCAATCGGATCATCCTCAACAAGCGTCAAACCGCAATCAAACACCTGTTTATAATCAGGGTTGGCATCCGGATCGACTTGTTCAGACCCTGCACCACCCCAACCGCGATTTGATCCCGTGGCAGCCATGTCATAGGCCGCCTTCTCAGCCGCTGGCAAATTGAAAAACGCCCCGTACCCGTCGATCATCGCCTGCACATATGGCCCCGACAGCGGCGTATTATACACAGTCATAAACCCAACACCCGTCGCTGCCTGCGCCGCGAGCCCCATCGCGTCCACGTCACCAGCCAAAAGTGCAGCCGCATCAATACGTGGAATCATTGAGGGGATCATCTAGGCACTCCTTAAAACATGCTCGGACGCATGCGGCACACCCACACGCTTTGCAACCCCCCAAGGTTCTTGCTAACTACCAAAGCAACTGCAAATAAAAAGGATAAACCATGCGCCGCAAACTCGCCGCCGGAAACTGGAAAATGAATGGGCTCGCCGCCGCAATGACGCAAGCCACAGCAATCGCGGCCCATGATGCAAACGGCGTTGACGTCCTGATTTGCCCGCCGGCCACGCTGCTGGCGCAAATGGCGAACCTGCCCTTGTCTGTCGGCGGCCAAAACTGCCACGCCAACACCAGCGGCGCACACACAGGTGACATCAGCGCCGATCAACTGGTCGACACAGGGGCGACCTACACGCTCACGGGCCAT
>CAJXTP010000102.1 GCA_913061335.1 uncultured Loktanella sp. | reverse complement strand
CCTAACAGTGATCATACTTGCGGGTTTTGTCGGCAAGGCCGTGCCACCGCGCGCCGGTGGAGAGCCATACGTCAAAGAACGCTAAGGCCAGAAAACACAGACGTTATATCCAAAGGGGCGGGAAATGCTGCATTTGCAGCATTTTTCGCCCCATTGGGTTTGACATGCCGCTACGAAAGGTTTTTGGTGCAACTCAGCGGCCATTCACACCTTGCCGGGACAGCTCATGCAGATTTATCTTCCTATCGCCGAAGTGTCGGTGAACGCCTTCCTATTACTCGGGTTAGGTGGAATCGTGGGCGTTTTATCGGGCATGTTTGGTGTCGGCGGCGGGTTCTTAATGACACCGCTGCTGTTCTTTATAGGCATCCCCCCTGCAGTGGCCGTGGCAACTGAAGCAAACCAAATCGTTGCATCATCATTCTCTGGCGTGCTCGCGCACCTGAAACGGAAAACCGTCGACCTGCGTATGGGCACCGTGCTGCTGATTGGCGGACTTGTTGGGGCGGCCCTCGGGGTTATCGTGTTCAACTATCTGCGCTCGCTGGGTCAAGTCGATCTGCTGGTCAAACTTTGCTACGTTGTGTTCCTCGGGATCATCGGCGGGCTGATGTTCATCGAAAGCTGGAACGCGATTCGCAAGTCCAAGACATCAGGCGGACGGCCAACGCGGCGCAAACACACATGGCTGCACAACCTGCCATTCAAAATGAAATTTCGAGTTTCCGGACTGTATATCTCAGTTATTCCACCGCTGATCGTCGGCGTACTTGTGGGCATCTTGGCGGCCATCATGGGTGTCGGCGGCGGGTTCATCATGGTCCCCGCGATGATCTACCTGCTCGGCATGCCGACCAAAGTGGTCGTGGGCACATCGCTGTTCCAGATCATCTTTGTGACCGCGTTCACCACAATGCTGCACGCAACGACCAACTTTACAGTCGACATCGTACTTGCGGTTTTGCTGCTTGTTGGCGGTGTCATCGGCGCACAGATCGGCACCCGCATCGGCGTTAAGATGAAGGCAGAACAACTGCGCATCTGGCTTGCGGTCATGGTGCTTGTTGTCTGCTTTAAGCTGGGCTTGGACCTGCTCATCGAACCAATTGAACTTTATTCACTCGGCGAGGGAGGCCACTAATGCTGCGTCTTTTATCCCTCCTGTTGCTTTTGGCCCTGCCCGCACAGGCCGAAGAAGAAATCATCCTTGGCCTCAGCCAAAACGAAATCGACATCACCGCGACCTTTGTTGGGTCCGAGATTCTTCTGTTTGGCGCGATCCGGCGTGACGCACCTGTCCCCGAGGGCAACCTTGGAATTATCGTCACAGTGGCAGGACCTGAAATTCCCGTCACCGTGCGGCGCAAAGAACGGCGTTTTGGCATTTGGGTCAACGTCGACGACGTGGAAATTGCAGCCGCGCCATCATTCTATGCCGTGGCATCGTCCGCCGATTTATCCAAAGTGCTGCGGCCATCCGAGGATCTGATCAACCGGATCACAATCCCACAAGTCGTCCGGCACGTCGGCACCAATGTGCTTGATAGCCAAAGCTTTGCGCGCGCATTAATGCGCATTCGGGCGGAAAACGACCAATATCAGCTGCTTGAAGGGGCAGTTGCGATATCTCGCGACACCCTGTTTCAGACGCGTATCCAGATGCCCGCGAACCTCACCGAAGGGTTCTATGTCGCCAAAATCTTCCTGACCCGTGACGGCAATGTGGTCGACGAATACGAGACCTCGATTCCTGTGAAAAAAGTTGGGATGGAACGCTGGCTTTACAACCTCGCCCACGAAAATGCATTTCTTTATGGCCTAATGTCGCTCGCAATCGCGATCGCAGCAGGCTGGAGCGCGTCAGCAGTATTTGGCCTTTTCCGCCGCTAGTCTTCTTCTGGCGACGTTAGTTCCAGCGCGACGGGGGCGACATGTAAATCGTCCACAGACAGCGGCATACTTGGGCGCGCCAAACGGTTGCGCACAACCCACCGTAGCTGTGTTTCCGCGCGCGTGATCGCAACATAGGCAAGGCGTTTCCACAACGGCTGTCCGGCCTCCACACGGCCCATCTTAGCTGCGATCTCAATATCAGGCGCGAACACTTGCACTGTGTCCCACTGGCTACCTTGGGCCTTGTGGATCGTCACCGCAGCACCATGCAAGAACGTGGCACCCATCTTCGCGGCGAACGGGATAAACGGCTCTGCGTCACCTTCTTGTTCGATCTTCACAATCGACGCGGCACTGACCTGCGGGTCCTCGGCTCCCATGACATGCAAACGGCTAAATCCAGGTTTGCGACCAGGTCCAAGGTAGATGACTTGCGCGCCCTTGATCAAACCACGGGCCTCTAGGTCGAGACGCTTTTTACGATGCTTCATCGGCAATTCAATACCGTCGCAGATCAGCGGCTCACCTGCCAACAACTCGTCCTTCGGGGCGTCAAACGCGGCACGAAAGGCATGGATCAACCGAATACGCGTGGCGTTACGCCAAACCAGCACAGGGCTGCGGGCCATCAAATCAGCCTCAACCCGCTGTGCCATCACAACACGTTCGTCAACGGCAGCGGCCTCTGCAACCAGCCTTTCAAACGCATAGAAATCGATCATCGGATCAGCCAATGCATGCGCCAGATCAAGGATCGGGCTACCGGCATCTTGGCGGTGCACACGGCTTAAAGTTTGCACCCGCTCGGGTGGCATCGTATCGAACACCATACCGCCGGATGTCTGCACGGGGGGCAATTGGGCGGGATCACCAAACAGTACAAGCGTCGGGAAAATCTCTTGTAGGTCAGCAAATTGCTTGGCGTCCAACATGGAACTTTCGTCGACAAAACCGATATCCATCGGCTCTTCGCGGCGCTTCCATCCGGTGATGAAATCAGACCCACGCAAGCCCGCAGCAGCCAGCGCAGCGGGAACAGATTTATGTGTTTGAAACGACGAAAACGCGCGGTCCAACGCGATGTCTGTCAGCCCTTCAATAGCGGGGCGCTCGCCTTGCCCCGCCAACCATTCAGCGACTTTTTCAAACTCGGGGTCATAGACCGGTGTGTATAAAATCCGGTGGATCGTGGTGGCAGGCACGCCGTGGTTACGCAAAACCGACGCGGCCTTATTGGTCGGCGCAAGAATGGCCAAGGTCCGGCGGTCTTTGCGCTTTTTGCCCTCCCAGTCGCCCGAAATAATATCAACGCCAGCCTCTTCTAACGCCTTATAAAGGCGGGCCAAAAGCATGGTTTTACCCGACCCTGCCTTGCCGATTACGGCCATCACAGATGACGTATCCGACTGCGGCGGCATCAGCAGACTGTCGTCCAGATCGACGCCCGACAGGCGTAGGGCTGCGGCGACGCTGTCCCATGCTTCGGCCTGATCCTCAGAGAATGTAAGTGGCGTTGTGCTCATGGCTGCACAGTATCCGCCTAGCCCGTGGCCTGCCAGCGGTTAAGCAGCGATGCTGCGTATTACCTTGTGCCCAAATGACCGCTCAAACCAATGCTCAGACACGGCGCCGGACACCCCCGCGCGGCGCAACACGGCGGCACGGTCGCTACTGCGATATGCCCACAATCCAACCGAAATTTTATCACGTCCGGTGCCACTGCTGCCCAAAACATCCGGGGCAGCCCCAATCATGTCGTAAATACGGACCATACGGGCATCAAAAACACCCAACAGATGGGTCAAATCAAAGGCGCGCATCAGCTCTCCACCTGCCAACATCAAGGCTGCGGCAACATGGGCGCCGGCACCTTGCGCGATACAAAACCGGGTACATTCCCAAACCTGATCAGATCGCACATCGGCGCCACCCAAAAGCGAAGGGAAATGATCGTGAACCATCGTACGTCCAGAGGTCGGCAAAAACCGCATTGATCCACCGTGGCGGCCATCCGGCAATTCCCAAATCACATAAAGCGGGTTGATGGCGTCATACTTATCGCGCTCGAACCCGTCAGCATCTACGGTCACATCCCACTTAAGACGGTCGCGGAACTGGGCGGCACGATCGCGGTGCATAGTATCGCGTAAAATCGGGTATGCGGCCAATTGCTCGGCGGTCAAATAACGCAACATCAGCGATCCTTTCAAACTGGTAAAGCCAGCCTTAAGGATCGTTCAGTTCTTGAAAGGAAATGTGACCGGACCGTTCGGTCATCTGAAAAACTGGTTAACGGCCTACTGGTTAACGGGCGGCGGCGCTCGGATTTTCGCGTCCGGGCCAATTACCCGGAGCAGCACGAGCGGCACCCCCAATGACGATCAACCCCTCGGACAACGCGCGGGCAACGGCATGTGTGGTGTTCAACGCACCCAACTTAAATCGGGCACTCTCGATATATGCGCGCAAAGTATGTTCAGAAATTGAAAGCATCTCGGCCACGTGACCTCGATTATACCCCATCGCCAAAAACGTCAGAGCATCGGTTTCGCGCGGTGACAAAGCACGAACCGGCTCTGGTGCGCGGCCTTTTTCCAGATGGAGCGCCTTTTCATTAAGGTAATGTGCAATAAGCAGCAGATTGCGTTGCTCAGTCTGTGTGAATTCTGACCACCCGTCGTCATCTGTGGTGTGGGACACTGTGAACAATGCAAACTGGCCATTTGGACCGCGAATTGGGATCGTGTATCCTTGATTGCCTATGCCATGGTCAATCGCATCTTTACGGAACGCCCGCGCCGCCCGCGACGACCAATCTAGTCGTTTCCAGTCCACTGGATGAAAGCGCTGGAAGCTACCTGATACGACGGGATCGATCCGCAAGTAGTCACTATCCACATAATGCTGCACCCATTTTGGATCATAGGTGCCAAAGCCATATTGTTCACCGTCTGCGCTGACCCAATGATAGACGACATGGTCCACTTTAAGCACATCGCGCAGGCCGACAATCAGATCTTGAAGCTGCTCAAGTGCGTCTGCCTTCTCCAGATTGGATAAAAATTGATCGAGTTTCAGCTGTATCTCCTCGCACCGGCATCGGCGCTCCCGCGGTCATCTGACTTATCTCGACCTGCGCAACGAGGGTCGCGTCATTCAATTGCGCCGCCAGCAACGGCAATTCATTGTTATGCGCGAAGCTGCGTAGGTCAGCGAGCACGTCGATGATCCAATCGTTTCCCATATTCAACCTCCAATGGTTTAGTTAATGAAACGTTAACAACTCATAGTAGCATCAATTTAGTTAACTAAATACTCGCCCGTTTACCCCCCCCATAAACGGGGGGAGGCCATTAAAAGAACCTATTGAAACTAAACCATCCAATAAAAAACCGGCGCAACCCTGTCAAAAAGGCGCGCCGGTCATGTTGCCGATCCGTTCGCAGTTTGGTTAACTCCGCGATTCGACCTGCGCGTCTTCAAATGTACGCAACCCAACCTTGGGAGATTGTACCAAAACGGCCATATTTCCGGGCTTATGTTCGTTGCGGCGCATCTTGGTATGCGCAGCGGGAATATCGGCCCAAGTGAACACTTCGGACATGCACGGATCAAGGCGGCGCTCGACCATCAACTTGTTGGCAGACGACGCCTGTTTGAGGTTGGCAAAGTGACTGCCCTGCAAACGCTTTTGATGCATCCACATGTAGCGCACGTCAAACGTCAGGTTATAGCCCGTCGTCCCTGCACAAATCACGACCATGCCGCCGCGCTTGCACACAAATGTGGACACAGGGAACGTCGCCTCACCAGGATGTTCAAACACCATGTCGACGTTGTTGCCTTTGCCGGTAATCTCCCAGATCGCCTTGCCAAACTTGCGGGTCTCGGTGAACCACTCCTTATACTCGGGCGTGTTCACGGTTGGCATCTGACCCCAGCATTTGAAATCATTGCGGTTGATAACGCCCTTGGCGCCCAACGACATAACAAACTCGCGCTTGCTTTCGTCTGAGATCACACCGATGGCATTCGCGCCAGCCGTATTGATCAATTGGATCGCATAGGACCCCAAACCGCCAGACGCGCCCCAAACTAGGACGTTCTGGCCAGGCTTAAGCTCGTGCGGATGGTGCCCAAACAACATGCGGTACGCAGTGGCCAGCGTTAGCGTATAACACGCGCTTTCCTCCCACGTCAGATGTTGCGGACGGGCCATCAACTGCTGTGACTGCACACATGTGAACTGCGCAAACGACCCATCAGGTGTCTCGTAACCCCAGATTCGCTGGCTTTCCGAAAACATCGGATCGCCGCCGTTACATTCTTCGTCATCGCCGTCGTCTTGGTTGCAATGAACGACAACTTCGTCGCCAATTTTCCAGCGCTTCACCTTATCACCGACGGCCCAAACGATGCCCGACGCATCGGACCCTGCGATATGGTAGTCTGCTTTGTGCACATCAAACGGGCTAATCGGTATGCCAAGACCTGCCCAGACACCGTTATAGTTCACACCAGCGGCCATCACCATAATCAGCACTTCGTTGCTGTCAGGCTTGGGTACATCCACGACCTCGACCTCAAACGCTTTTTCCGGCTCGCCATGACGTTCGCGGCGGATCGTCCACGCATACATCTGTTCGGGGACGTGACCAATGGGGGGCATTTCACCCACTTCATAAAGATCTTTGCCAGAGGCTGCTTTCGCCGTGTCCTGATCAAGGGCCATATCGGTCTCCATCGTTCAAATTACCAAAAATTGCCGCACCGCAGAATCGGCGCGTTTACATAGGTCTAAAATTGCCCAAGCAACAATGCAACCCATTTGGGTCAGATATTGTAATTTTCTGTCTTCTGCAGCGCAGAAAAATTAGCGGCAGTGCAGCACAGCGACATCGGCATTCCGCGCCCGCTGCCCGGCCTACAGAATCAGCCCGTGCAATCAGGTGTCAAAGTGATGAGAAATCGTATCCGCATAATAGGCGATAATCTCGGCCTGATCGGGGGGGACCACAACATGCTGACCAGACATGACCACCACCTTGCGCAACGCAAACCGGCTTAGCGTGTCATCTACCATCGCGCCAATCTCTCGGCGCGGCACCGGCATGTTCCGGCTGCGCAAATCATCCAGCATCACGGACACAGCGCCAATAAGCGCGGCGCGATTTGTCTCAGGCTGCGCGACCAAGGCACGCGCCACCAAAGGGACCGCCAGAACGGGTACAACCTTTTTGATCCGCGCCATCAGCTCGACCGCGACAGCTTCGGTGCGGCCCTCGCCAACAGGAATGCTCGATAACTCCAGCGGCGTACCGAACCCAACAGACGCCGTACCAAACCCACGGAATTTACCGCGCAGACGCCACCACGCATAAACCGCACAGCTACGCACAACCGTCCACGCGCTGGGGCGAAAACGACGCTTGCCAGTCTTACCCGCATTGATCAAAAACCGATCCTCAAGGACCTGATCGTAGTTCAATGCAACGGGCACAAAAATAACATCGCGGCCGTTCTTGGGCGTGTTCGACACAATATAACTCAGCAACCCCAACTTGGCCTCACCCACCTGCCCTGTCAGGCTCAATCCGCCTTCTGGGAACATCGCTTGAGTCACGCCGCCCTCAGTTGCAAGCTGCACATAGCGGGCCAAAACACGGCGGTACAAAGACCCACGCGACCGACGGCGGATGAAATAAGCGCCAAGCATTTTGATCACCGACGACAGCGGCCAAACGCGCGCCCATTCGCCCACCGCATAGGACAGCGTGCCAGCGCGGCTTACCAAATGTGTGACCAGCACGTAATCCATGTTGCTGCGGTGGTTCATGACAAAGATGACCGTCGCATCTGGGTCGATCTTTTCCAACGCATCGCGGTCAAACGCACCCAGCCGGACACGGTACAACATCCGCGTCAGCCAACGCGCGAACCGGACACCAACCGTGAAATACGCCGTCGCAGAAAACGAAGGTACGATCTCACGGGCATAATGGCGGGCTTTTTCAAACGCGACGTTCTCGGGAATCTTCTCTTCGCGGGCGTAATCAGCCACGGCTTGTGTCACTTCAGGATCATAAATCAACCGCTGGATCATGTCGTAACGCCGCGCCAATTTGAACGGTTCAATTGGGCGGGTTAGCCGTTTATTCAGCTTTGCGATCACTCGCTCCGCGCGTTTACGGAAAAACCAACGTACAGATGGGAATAGGAAATGCGAAGCAAACGTCACCGCTGCAAACAGTAAGATTAACACGAAAACCCAGATGGGCATGGAAACGGTTTGCATCATTCGAGGACACTGACAGGGAACGCGCATGGGGTAAATCCCACTATGCCGCAATGCAGCGAATTGACAGCGCCAGAAAATGTCGGATAATACCCCCACATACGAAACAATATTTCGCCACGTTCACCAAGGAGCCCGCCATGTCGCACCCGCAGAAAGATCGCCCTTGGCTGTTTCGGACCTACGCGGGGCACTCCACGGCGTCGGCCTCCAACGCGCTTTACCGTGGCAATCTGGCCAAAGGGCAGACCGGACTTTCCGTGGCCTTCGATCTGCCGACCCAAACGGGGTATGACAGCGATCACGTTCTGGCAAAAGGCGAAGTCGGCAAAGTCGGCGTTCCCGTCAGCCACCTTGGCGATATGCGCGCGCTATTCGCGGATATACCGCTTGACCAGATGAACACCTCGATGACGATCAACGCGACCGCACCTTGGTTATTGTCGCTCTATATCGCCGTGGCCGAAGAACAAGGCGTCGACGTATCCACCCTGCAAGGCACGGTGCAAAACGACATCATCAAAGAATACCTGTCGCGCGGCACCTACATCTGCCCGCCCGAACCATCCATGCGGATGATCACCGACGTGGCGGCATACACCCGTGAACATCTGCCTAAATGGAACCCGATGAACGTCTGCAGCTACCATCTGCAAGAGGCGGGCGCGACACCGGAGGAAGAGCTCGCATTTGCGTTGGCCACAGCCACCGCCGTGCTTGACGATCTGCGCGGCAAGGTCCCTGCGGAACATTTCCCAGCAATGGTTGGGCGCATTTCATTCTTTGTGAACGCGGGCATTCGCTTCGTCACCGAACTATGCAAAATGCGCGCCTTTGTCGAACTCTGGGATGAAATCTGCGCCGACCGTTATGGCGTTGAAGACGCAAAATACCGGCGGTTCCGCTACGGCGTGCAAGTCAACTCGCTTGGATTGACCGAACAGCAACCTGAAAACAACGTCTACCGAATCTTGCTGGAAACGCTTGCGGTCACCCTATCCAAAAACGCGCGCGCACGCGCCGTGCAACTGCCGGCATGGAACGAGGCGCTCGGCCTACCCCGCCCTTGGGACCAACAGTGGTCGCTGCGGATGCAGCAAATCCTCGCCTATGAAACCGATCTTTTGGAATTCGACGACCTGTTCGCTGTCTCTTATACACATCTGACGCTGCCGACGAATAGAGAGGTGTAGATCT
>CAJXTP010000101.1 GCA_913061335.1 uncultured Loktanella sp. | reverse complement strand
CCAATCATAAAACCTGCCGCGCCTTCAAAGGTAGAAGACACGCTACGTAGTGTTATGCCTGATGAGCTTACCCCCAAGGAGGCGCTGGCATTGGTTTATAGGTTGCGTGACTTGTTGGGTGACTAGGTTACCAGCTGCCGGATGCGCCGCCACCGCTTGAGGAACCACCACCGCCGCCGAAAGATCCACCACCGGATGATCCACCACTGGATCCTGACCCCATTGACGCGAGAATTGTGAAAACGGGGTAGTCTGCATTGCAGTGATTGCAGCGAAAATCTGTGCGTTTGGTGCCCGCGCTGGTGGGCGTTGGATGGTAGATTATCTGACTTCCGGTGCTTTCGAGCGTGGCGTAGTTACATTTTTTACAAAGTTTCTGACCGCTGAACCATCTCTGGAACCCTTTGATCGTGACGTGGTCGCAGTCTCGGCAAATCCAGACGTCGTATTCTTTTGACGCAAGCTGTTCTTCTTTTTGCTGACCGTCGGTCAAATGCTTGTGTTCAAACTCATCTAATACACGCGGCATCCATGAGCCATCTACAGGGCAGCGGCGCGGCGCGCGGCGTCGGGCGGCCACATATGTTCGCCAGACCGCCACACCGATCAAGCCAAACGGCACGATAATAAACGCGCCGAGCCAGATTTTCAGATCGGTCCACCAGCGCGTGACGATATTTGCATCGTACTGACCTGGCCAAGCACCCGTGATTTCACGGATTGCGTGATTAACGCCAATTTGGATTCCGGTGTCATATGTATCAAGTCGGAATTTGGGGATGATAACCCTGTCGATGATTTGCTTGAGTGCAGCGTCATGGGTGGCGCCGTAACTGCTCCCGACTTCGATCCGCATGTCGCGATCAAAACGGGAAACGAGGAAAAGAATACCGTCGTTGCGCGCTGCGTGACCGATACCCCAGTGATTGAACGGGGCGGTTGCGAAGGCTTCATTGGAGACAGTTTGACCATAGTCGCTGCGCCGCTCGATCGTCAGAACGGTCATTTCTACGTCGCGGTTTTTACGCAGGTCGATCAGAGTTTTGCGCAATGCTGTTTCTTGCACGTCGCTTAATAGATCGGCGTAATCATTGACGTAAGTATCGTGGTCAATCGGGTAGGTTTGGGCCGTGGCGAGCGTGATGGACGCCAGCCACAGCGCAAATGCAAAGAGGGGCCAACGAATGCGGCCCTTCATATTAGGACGCTGGTGACGATGATACGCCGACTTGTGCTGCGCGCAGCAGGCGGTCGTGGATCATGAAACCTTCGGCGGCGACTTGGATGATGTCACCAGCGCGCGTGCCGGGCACAGGGGCTTCGAACATGGCTTGGTGCATCTTGGGATCAAAGCGATCACCAACAGCCGGAACAATCGGGTCGATTCCGTGCTTTTTAAAGACCGAGATCAATTCGCGCATTGTCAGCTCGATACCTTCAAGAAGGACTTTGTTGCCTTCTTTTTCAGTTTCGCCAACGGACAACAACGCGCGGCGCATGTTGTCATAGACAGGCAGCATATCGCGGGCGAGTTTGGAGCCGCCATAGTTTTCACCTTCGCGACGATCACGGTCCGAGCGCTTGCGCATGTTTTCGGTGTCGGCCAATGCACGCATGAAGCGATCACGGAAATCGTCGCGCTCTGCCTCTGCATCGGCGAGCTTACCGATTAGATCATCCTGCATGTCACCTTCAGCGGCGAGATCATCAAGGCTTAGTGGTTCGACGTTGTCGTCAGTCATGGTGCGGTCCTGTTATGAGCGGTCGGCAATCATTTTGCCCACCAGCTGTGCGGTGTAATTCACGATGGGCACAATACGCCCGTAATTCAGACGCGTTGGGCCAATAACACCCACCGCGCCAATAATCTGTTGGTCGGCGTTCATATAAGGGGAAACGACCAAAGATGAACCCGAAAGTGAGAATAATTTGTTCTCAGAGCCAATAAAAATGCGAACACCGTCGCCACCCTCGGCCAGATCAAGGAAATTGGCGATGTCGCGCTTGCGTTCAAGGTCGTCAAACAAGGTGCGGATGCGTTCGAGGTCGGCCTCGGATTCGGTGTCTGACAGCAAGTTTCCGCGACCGCGCACGATCAGGCGTTCAGTGAGTTGCCCTTCGTTTTCCCAAGTCGCAAAGCCGCTTTGCACGAGTTCAGCGGCGAGCGTGTCGATCTGTTGACGGCGCGCGCCGATTTCACGTTCAATTACCGCGCCAAGATCGGACAGGGTGTGTCCTTCGGCGATGGCATTCAGGAAATTGGCCGCCTCGCGCATGGATGACGGCGTTTGTCCGGGGGGCGGGTTGAACAGGCGGTTCTCGACCCGTCCATCCGCGAAGACCAGAACCACCAACGCACGTTCACGCGACAGGGACACAAAATCGATGTGCTTGATCGGAGCTTCGTGTTTTGGGGTTAGAACGAGGCTCGCGCCTTGGGTCATGGACGACAGCGCGGTGCCAACATTGTCGAGCAGGGCGACGACATCTTGGTCAGTATTGCCCACGGTTTGTTCGATCTTGCGGCGGTCGTCGCTTGTCACATCGTCCATTTCCAAGATGCCATCGACGAACATGCGCAGGCCAAGCTGGGTCGGCATACGCCCCGCGCTTGTGTGCGGGCTGTCGAGCAGGCCGAGATGTTCGAGGTCTTGCATCACGTTGCGCACTGTTGCCGCGCTCACCTGTTCAGAAAGCGTGCGGGTCAGGGTGCGTGACCCCACCGGATCACCGGTTTCAAGATAGCCCTCAACGACGCGGCGAAATACTTCGCGCGAGCGATCATTCATATCGGCAAAGGGTGGCGTGGTATCAGACATGGGAACCTGTTTAGCGAAGATGCTGCGGGATGCATAGTCAATCGGGCTTGGATTTTATACATGGGCGGCGTATCCCCGTGACGCAACCCATATTCAGGAGACTTCCCATGCGCCCATCAGGCCGTCAGACCAACGAAATGCGTGAAATTACAATTGAGACTGGCGTGACCATGCATGCAGAAGGCTCTTGCCTGATCAAATGCGGGAATACCCATGTTTTGTGCACTGCGTCGATCGAAAGCCGCGTGCCTTCGTTTTTAAAGGGGTCCGGCCTAGGGTGGGTCACTGCGGAATACGGGATGCTGCCACGTGCAACAAATACGCGGATGCGCCGTGAGGCCAAGAATGGTCAATCTGGTCGCACGCAAGAAATTCAGCGTCTTATCGGGCGGTCCTTGCGCGCTGGTGTTGATCGCGTTGCGTTGGGTGAACGCCAGATCGTTGTGGATTGCGATGTTATTCAGGCTGATGGCGGAACGCGCTGTGCGTCCGTCACTGGTGGTTGGGTCGCGCTGAAGCTGGCAGTGAACCAATTGATGAAAGCGGGGCTTATCACGTCTGACCCGCTGGTTGATCCAGTTGCAGCGATTTCCTGCGGGATTTACGCGGGCCAAGAGGTTTTGGATCTGGATTATCCAGAAGATTCCGAAGCTGGCGTTGATGGTAACTTTGTCATGACCGCTGGGAAGTTGATCGAAGTTCAAATGTCTGCCGAGGGGTCGGTTTATACCCGCGCGCAGATGAATGGCCTGCTTGATCTGGCTGAAAAGGGCGTTTCCGAGCTGGTCGCCAAGCAGCTAGAAGCGGTTTCCTAAATGCGCAAATTCACTGATCCGCGATTGGTTGTGGCAACGCATAACGCTGGAAAGCTTGTGGAGATCGCCGATCTTTTAAAGCCGTATGCTGTGGAATTGTCGTCCAACGCGGATCATGGATTGCCTGAGCCCGAAGAAACCGAGACGACTTTCGTTGGGAATGCGCGGATCAAAGCCCATGCAGCAGCGAAGGCGACTGGTTTGCCAGCGCTGGCCGATGACAGCGGGATCGAGATTGACGGCCTTGGCGGTGCGCCGGGTGTTTATACGGCCGATTGGGCCGAAACACCCAATGGCCGCGATTTTGTTATGGCAATGACGCGAAGCTGGAACGAACTAGAGGCGGTAAATGCGCCTGAACCACGGACGGCGCGGTTTTGTTCGACGCTTGTGCTGGCTTGGCCTGATGGACACGATGAAGTGTTTGCAGGCGTCATGGCGGGGCAGATTGTCTGGCCAATGCGCGGCGATCAGGGCCATGGTTATGACCCGATTTTTCAACCCGCTGGCTACGATGTGACATTTGGCGAAATGGATCGCTGGGAAAAGAACAAAATCAGCCACCGCGCTGATGCGTTTGCAAAACTTGTGGCTGGCTGTTTTGCCTGACGATTGGGAAAACGCCGGCTTTGGCCTGTATATTCACTGGCCGTTTTGTCAGGCGAAATGCCCGTATTGCGATTTTAACAGCCATGTTGTTGCGCATATCGATCAGATGGCCTGGGCAAAAGCCTATGTTTCTGAAATCGAGCGGGTAGGGGCCGTAACCCAAGGGCGGCTTTTGCGATCTGTGTTCTTTGGTGGCGGCACGCCTAGCCTGATGGACCCAGAAGTTGTTGACGTGATCTTGCGCAAAGTGCGGGATACTTGGACCATTGCCAACGATATTGAGATTACGCTCGAGGCCAATCCGACATCTGTGGAAGCCGGGCGATTTGCGGGTTACCGCCAAGCTGGCGTGAACCGCGTTTCCATGGGCATTCAGGCGTTGAACGATGTGGATCTAAAGGCGCTTGGTCGTTTGCATTCGGCAAAAGATGCGATGGCCGCGTTTGATGTGGCGCGGCGCGAGTTTGATCGCGTTAGCTTTGATCTAATTTATGCGCGGCAAAATCAGACTTTGGCCGATTGGCAGGCGGAACTGAAATCGGCGCTGTCGATGGCAATCGACCATGTGTCGCTGTACCAATTGACGATTGAATCTGGGACTGCGTTTGGTGATCGATATGCCGCTGGAAAGCTCGCAGGCTTGCCGGACGATGACCGCGCGGCTGATATGTATGAAGCGACCCAAGACATTTGCGGAGAGTCTGGTTTTCCGGCATATGAAGTGTCTAATCACGCAAAAATTGGCGCGCAAAGCACGCACAATAGAATCTATTGGACCTATGGCGACTATGTTGGAATCGGACCAGGGGCACATGGTCGGGTTACGCTGAACGGACAGCGGTTTGCAACGGAAACAGCGTTGGCGCCTGGAAAATGGCTTAATACAGTTCGCAAGACCGGATCGGGCGAACAAAGCCAAACGGCGCTATCCCAAGAGGATCAGTCGATTGAGTTTCTACTGATGGGACTGCGCCTGACGGAGGGCGTAGATCTTGGACGTATTGCAGGCGGACGTGGTGTTTTTGATAAAAATATCAATGACTTAGTTGATATGGGTATGCTTTCACTCGACCAAGATCAGCTATGCACTACACAAGCAGGACGCCCCGTTTTGAACGCCATTTTGCGGCAGCTTTTGACGGGTTCTTCCTAGCCGCCGGACAAAGCACGAAGCAGATCATCGAGCTGATCAAGATTGCGGTAGCTTACGCTGAGACGCCCACCTTCGTTTCCAGCTGCGTGATCGATCGTCACCTTCATACCCAAGGCCGCAGAAAGTTCACCTTCGATTTGCACGGTGTCCGCGTCTTTGATGGTCGATATTTTGGCGGTTTTTGCTGTCTTCGTCTTTGTTAGACCCTGCTTTGCAAGCTTTTCGGCATCTCTGACAGACATACCAGTCTTAACAATATGGTCCGCCAAGCGCTGCGCATCATCGTGACCAATAAGCGTGCGCGCATGACCGGCGGTCAGCTTTCCTTCGACAAGATACGTTCGCACGCCGTCTGGGAGGCTTAGCAGACGAATGACGTTTGCGATGTGGCTGCGGCTTTTGCCCAAAACAGAAGACAGCTGTTCTTGGGTGTGGCCAAATTTCTGCATGAGCTGGCGGTAACCTGCACCCTCGTCGATTGGGTTAAGGTCCGCACGCTGGATATTCTCGATAATCGCTACTTCGAGGACTTCTGTATCGGTATATTGCCGCACGACAACGGGGACATCGTGAAGTTGCGCGATCTGAGACGCGCGCCAGCGACGTTCGCCAGCGACGATTTCATAAATGCCGGTACGGGTTGGGTGTTCACGGACGATAAGGGGCTGAATTACGCCCTTTTCCGCGATAGATGCAGCGAGCTCTTGCAGTGCGGCGTCGTCAAAAGCGCGGCGCGGCTGGTCTGGGTTTGGCTGAACTTGCTCAACGGGAACAAAGAAATCAGCACGACGCGGTGCTTGACCAACCTGCGGCGCAATCTCTTGCGTGACGTCGGACATAAGGGCAGACAAACCACGACCCAGACCGCGTTTTTTTGTTTTCTTGTCAGTCATTTAGGCCACCTTGTTCTTGCGTTTACGATCGTTCAGGATGAGTTCTTGGGCCAGTGCACGATATGCCGTGCTTCCCTTGGATTGCGAATCGTAGGTCAAAACAGGTGCGGCGAACGACGGCGCCTCGCTTAGGCGGATGTTGCGCGGGATCATGGTTTGAAACACAAGTTCACCAAGATTGTCGCGCGCGTCTGCTTCGACCTGCTGGGACAGGTTGTTTCGCTTGTCGTACATGGTTAAAACGACACCTTCGATCCGCAAATTGGCGTTTGCTGTCTCACGAATTTCGCGGATCGTAAGCATAAGCTGTGACAATCCTTCGAGCGCGAAGAATTCACTTTGCAGCGGCACAACAACACCGTCCGCTGCGACCATCGCATTAACAGTTAAAATATTGAGCGACGGCGGGCAGTCGATTAGGACATAATCGAATGCAAATGCATCCATTCCAGTCTGCCGCAGAGCATCCCGAAGGAGGAAACTGCGCTTTTCGTTGGCGATAAGCTCAATATCAGCGGAACTAAGGTCCGTGGTCGCCGGAACAATCCAAAGATTTGCGACGTTTGTTTTTTGGATTGCCTCGGAGGGCACTGCGTCGCCGGAAATAAGGTCATATGTCGTCACTTCGCGATTATCATAACCGATACCAAGGCCGGTTGACGCGTTGCCTTGCGGATCGAGATCGATCAGAAGAATGCGCTTTCCTACTTCAGCGAGAGCCGCGCCAAGGTTTATTGTTGTTGTTGTCTTACCAACACCGCCTTTTTGGTTCGCAATCGCGATAATTTTTGGGCCCGGAGCGCGGCTATGATCAATCACTGGCAATATCTTTCACAATAAGGATACGAGCGTCTGCATCAGTGATACTGGCATGTTCCGTCATATCAAAGCGCCAATTATTACGTGCGGCTGGTATTTCATCTGCAAATGTCCGCCCCTTGGGTAGAATTGCGATACCATCGGCGGCAAGATGCCTGTCTAACATGGGCATAAGTTCTGATACGGACTTTAAAGCGCGGGCAGTAATTACGTCAGCGTTTTGCGCTTCGGTTTCCTCGACCCGTTCGGCCAATACGGTAATTTTTAGATCCAGCTCTCGGGCTGCGGCTCTTAAAAAGGTTGATTTTCGCTGGTCGCTTTCAACAAATGTAAACTCAGTTTGGTGACCGAGACCCACTGACATTGCGGCCATAACGATACCTGGAAAGCCCCCACCGCTCCCGATATCAAGCCATCTGGAAACATTCACAGGCGCGTATTGAAATAGCTGCGCGGAATCTTTGATATGCCGATCCCAAACGTCATTGATGGTACTTTTGGCGATCAAATTTATCTTTGGGTTCCATTTTAGAACAATGTCTTCGAACTTGCATAAACGATCAATTGTTTCACGTGAAACATCTATTCCGGAGAGGGTTTTCAAGATTTAACTTCCTGTTTTCGCTAAGTTTTTTCGTTTTAACCACGCTACAATGAGCATCAATCCCGCCGGCGTCATACCATCGATGCGCCCTGCTTGTGCAACGTCTTTTGGCTGTACACGTTGAAGCTTTTGCACCAGCTCATTGGACAGGCCAACAATTTCGGAATAGCTCATGTCCGATGGGAGAACGTGTTTCTCATCGCGTTCTAGCGCCGCGATGTCCTTGGCTTGCCGCGCGATATAATGAGCGTAAAGCGCATCATTCTTCACCTGTTGTTGGATATCAGATGTGCCCGACGCAGAATGGCCCAAAAGGGATTCGATACTGCCGAAATCAAAATCGTTGAGGCTTAACGCATCGAGTGCCGTCCGTTTTGGTCCATCTGGTGACAATTTGACGCCTAATCCAGCAATTTGACGCGCTGAAAACGTCAGGTTGGTGAGCTCGGTGCGGACTTGCTCGATTCCGTCTCTTTTTTTCGAAAACGAAGACCAGCGGTCAGGTCCGACGCATCCAAGTTCGTGACCCCAAGCCGTAAGGCGTTGGTCCGCGTTGTCGGCCCGCAACGAAAGCCGGAATTCGGCGCGTGATGTGAACATGCGATATGGCTCTGATACACCGCGCGTCGTCAGATCATCAATCATCACGCCGATGTAGGAATGACGCCGTTCAAAATAGACGGGGTCGCCTGATTTTGCTTGCTGCGCTGCGTTTAGGCCTGCGACGAGACCTTGCGCCGCTGCTTCTTCGTAACCTGTTGTTCCGTTGATTTGACCGGCGAGAAAAAGGCCCGGCACATCGCGCAGTTCCAACGTCGATCGCAGTGCGCGTGGGTCAATGTAGTCGTACTCAATTGCATAACCTGGTTGCAAGATTTTTGCGTTTTCCAGTCCAACGATTGATGCGACGTAGGCTTCTTGCGCATCAATAGGGAGCGACGTCGAGATACCGTTCGGATAGACAGTATAGTCGTCCGCGCCTTCTGGTTCTAAGAAAATTTGGTGAGACGTTTTGTCGGCAAAGCGAACAACCTTATCTTCTATTGAGGGGCAGTATCGCGGGCCGACGCCTTCAATATGGCCGCCGTACATTGCGGAACGGCTTAGGTTTTTCTGTATGATATCATGGGTTTGCTGATTGGTGTGCGTGATGCCACATGAAATTTGCGGGGCTGTCGCCTTTTTGGAAAGGAATGAAAACAGCGTCGGGTCGTCGTCACCGGGCTGCATTTCTAGGATGGACCAATTGATGGTCCGCCCGTCGAGCCGAGGCGGCGTACCGGTCTTAAGCCGCCCCAATGGCAAGCCAAATCCGTCGAGCCGCTCTGCCATTTTGACAGAGGGCTTTTCGCCCATACGGCCACCGGGCTTTGCCACATCGCCAATGTGGATAACGCCACGTAAGAATGTGCCTGTCGTCAAAATGACTGTCCGCGCGCGAACTTCGGACCCATCTGCGAGCAAAAGACCGACAACGCGGCTCCCATCCATCACCAAATCAACGGCTTCGCCGATGATAACATCAAGGTCTTTCGCCGTGTTGATCTCGTTTTGCATTGCTTGACGGTAGAGTTTTCGGTCGGCTTGGGCGCGGGGACCTTGAACAGCGGGGCCCTTTTTGCGGTTAAGAAGGCGGAATTGGATACCGGCTGCGTCGGCCACGCGTCCCATTGCGCCATCACTGTCTCTTATACACATCTC
>CAJXTP010000100.1 GCA_913061335.1 uncultured Loktanella sp. | reverse complement strand
CGAGATGTAGAGAGGTCTCGTGGGCTCGGAGATGTGTATAAGAGACAGATTTCGTCGAGTGGGACATTGCGCCGCTTGCGCAACCGGTCGGTACAAAGATTGGCCGTCACGCGGTACAACCACGTTGTGACTTTTGCCTCGTCCTGCCGCCAATCGGGCGCGACTTTCCACAACCGCATTAACGCATCCTGAGATACATCTTCGGCTTCGGCTTGGTCCGACAGCATCCGCGTTGCTTGTGCCAAAATTCGTGGCAACACACGCGCGGTTAAAACGCGCGCCGCATCCATGTCCCCATGGGCATAGGCCAGCAACAATGCGGCGTCGGGTGCGTCACGCCAAGATCCCAATTGGGTCGTCATAGGTTAATATCTTATCCACACTCATTCTTCACAGCAATGGATGAGGCGCTGACGCGCCCCATCCATTTGGTCTTTTAGCCACGACCCTTGCGGCCTTTATGGTCGCGGTCGCCACGCTTTTCGATGGCCGCATCAAATTCCTCTTCGGAAATCTCGCCATCATCGTCCGTGTCGGCATGTGACATCATACGCTCCGCATCTGGCCCACGACGGGTCATCTCGTCTGCTTGCAATTCACCGTCACCGTTCTCGTCCATCCGAGAGATCATACGTTCAGCGCGCCGCGTTGCGTCGCCGTCACGTGCAGCCACCATTTCTTCTAGTGACAAAGCGCCGTTGCCGTCGGTGTCTGCCGCGTCAAAGCGGGCTTGGCCTGCAGCCACAATCTCGCCCACTGTCACAGTGCCACTGCCATCGGTGTCCAATGTTGCAAAATCAGGTGCGTCATGTTGCGGTCCACGTCCAGCTGCAGATACATCCATCGCGGTCAAAGTCAGGCCTGCGGCCATTGCGGCAATTAGTAATGTCGATTTCATTTTTCATTCCTTTGTAGGCTTGCGCATCGTTTGCGCTGTTGACCCTCATTCAACGCAGCCCAGAAAAGTTTCCGTCGCAATTTCTTGAAAAAACTTTCGATCACTTGCGGCATCGGGCCGCAATCTGGCGCAACGGGCTTTCCAAAAGACCCGAAAAGGCCCATCAGTTTCTTAGTATTGTATTTTGAGGCCCACCATGACTGATCTCGCCATTATCGACCGCCCGACCAAGCCCGCCATGTGGCGCGGGCTCCGCTGCCGTTGCCCTAATTGCGGCGAAGGGCATTTGTTTGATGGCTATCTCAAGGTCGTGGATGAATGCGCTGTGTGTGGCGAAAGTTTTCATCATCACCGCGCCGACGATGGACCCGCATATTTGACGATTCTTGTGGTCGGCCACCTACTTGCGGTGCTCATCCACTTCACATGGACCAATTTTCGACCTGATCCATTGGTGATGGCCACTGTGTTCAGCGTGTTTTGCGTTGCGCTATCATTATACCTATTGCCCCGCATGAAAGGGCTTGTTGTCGCGATCCAGTGGTCCCGCCGGATGCATGGGTTTGGCGATACCTAGCATGACAACCGACACCCCAGTCCGCGACGCCGCCACGATAATTATCGTGCGCAACAGGTCCACCGCCCCCGCCGTATTGATGGGCCAACGCGGCGCCAAAGCAGTATTTATGCCAGGAAAGTTCGTGTTTCCCGGTGGAGCAATCGACCCAAATGATGCAGATGTAACAACGACCGCCCTCCCCGCGGCCTGCGCATCACGCTTATCCGATCGTTCAGACTTGCCCCCGACGGCCATTGCCGCCGCTGCAGTCAGAGAGCTGTGGGAGGAAACCGGACAAATTTTGGGACACCCTGCACCTTGGGCCACACCACCCCAAGGCTGGCGAGGATTTGCCGCTACCGGCCACATACCCAATGCGGCAGCACTTACATTTTTCTTTCGCGCAGTCACACCGACGGGCGCACCACGCCGATTTGATGCCCGTTTTTTATTGGCAGATGCGGATGATCTTTGCACTGATCCTGATGACTTTTCAGGGGCAGAAGACGAACTCTCGCATCTACAATGGGTGCCACTCGCCAAAGCCCGCGATTTCGATCTGCCGTTCATCACGCAAGTCGTGCTCGCTGAATTGATGCAACATTTGCCGAATACCAGATCACCAAAATCGGTGCCGTTTTTCGCAAATGAAGACGAACAGCATCTTGTTCACCGGCTAAACGGCGCTTCCCCGCTTTAGGCGACCAGCACCAATAGTACTATGCTTGCTGTCAAAATCAGCAATCCCTGCCATTCGCGTGGCCCAATTTTTTCACCAAAAACAAACGCGCCGATGATCAGTGAGAACAGCAATTCAATCTGCCCAAGCGCATTGACGTAAGCCACGTTTTGCAACGTAAACGCAGTGAACCAGCAGAGCGATCCCACCATCGATGCTAGCCCGACAAGCCATGCGATCCGCCATGCCTGCAACACGCGCATGATTTCGCCGCTTTCACGCCAAACCAACCAAACACTCATAACTGCAGTTTGAAATGCGGTGACAAATGCCAGGGTGATCAATGCGCGGTACAGCACATCGCCGTCCGCAATTGACAGCGATGCACCGCGGTATCCGTTGCCTGAAAACCCGAACATCAAACCTGACATCAGCCCAAGCGCAGTTCCTTTGTTCAGTACGCGTTTTAACCAAGCCCCTTGTGCTCGTGGTGGATCAGACAGCAGCAGTACGCCGACCAACCCAACCAAAATCGCCCCGAGCGCAGGCAGGCTTATGACGTCACCAAGCACCGCAAAACCGATCAGCGCGCTTAGCAAAACTTCAGTTTTCTTAAATGTGATTCCGACGGCAAAGTTTCGGTGCATAAACAATGCCACCACACACACCGTGCCTAGGATCTGGGTCACGCCGCCCAATATCGCGTAGGCGAAAAATTGTGCTGGTACCGTTGGCACTCCCTGCCTCGACATCGTGGCATAGGTCCAAGCGATCAACCCCACAATCGGCGCCGAATACACGAACCGCGCGAAGGTCGTGCCAGCCGTCGACAGCTGGGTGGTTTTCAATTGCTTTTGCAGCATAAACCGCAGGGTCTGCGCCAACGCAGCGCCAAGCGTGATTGGTATCCATAATTCCATGAATGCTTTTAACGCGTCTAGGGCTTCTTTTGCCAGAGTGGATGCGCGACAGGATCTTTTCTGCGCCATGCATATGCGCGCGCAATCGCGCAATAAGACGGGTAAACATACCCTCCGTTACACCGCAAATAATGTGCCTTGTTGGCACGGTAAAGTTGCGGCAATCGGTACCATCGCACATTTGGATGCATATGATGAACGACGTGTAGGTTGTTGTTTAAAAACAGAAACCCAAACAAACCGCCCCTTTCAACAATCACGCTGCGATGGGAGGCTCGCTCGGCCGGTTGATGTTCCAAAAACGTGCGCAACTTAAGAATAGACAACGCCAGATAAACAGCAAAACCGTATGTCCATAATGACTGCGGGCTTAGGCTGACAGCACAAAGCACGATACCAACTGCAGGCAAATGTCCAACCCATTGCCGCATCGTTGTTGGGGTCCGGCCGCGCCATTCACTTTGCACAAACGCAATCAATCCAAGTGCTGGGCCAATGATCAACCTGCCCAACAACGTATTGTTTAGCAGCAGCACGACTTGCGCCGCTCGCGGCAATTTATTCCAAACCAGCGGATCAAGGAAATTGGTCTCGGGGTCGTCGTAAGGATCAGTCAACAGGGCATCTTGGTGATGGGCCAAATGCGTATCGCGAAATCGCGTAAATGGGATGACGACCGACAATGATAGCCAGACCAGCGCCATGTTTTTACGCGAATTCTTGAATGGGTGCCCATGCAATACTTCGTGCTGAAGCGACGCCTGCAATGCGATCATGATAGCCAAAAGCGGGCCCGAAATCCACCAAGGGTCCACAAAAAGCAATCCCCCCCAAGCCGCATAAACGATGATAATTAGTGCAAGAGTTGGCCAAGAAAAATTGTGATCCATAGGTCAACCTATGCCAGTATAAATCTGTTGCGCAGTTAGACAGCAGTTCACAAATATAAAATTATGTGTGTAAATACACCTATGGTGATAAATATCGACAAAAATACCCGCGCGGCTTTGTTTCGCAGTCGACTGGCAACCGCCATTACGCATGCGGGATCGAACCAAAGCAAATTGGCACGACAAGCAGGCGTGGATCGGTCCACGCTTTCTCAACTGCTCAAAGACACCGGTGCACGGCTGCCTAACGCCCAGCTTGTTGCCGGATGCGCCTCTGCTTTGGGTGTAAGCGCGGACTGGCTTTTGGGCCTGTCAGATCGCCCCGAGCAAGCCGCCGAGTTAGTCGCAGCCGCCATGTCGATGACCCACGCGCCGCGCGCATTGATCGATGACGCGATCTTCGCGTGGCACCAAGAGGCGGAAGGCTACAAAATTCGACATGTCCCTGCGGGCCTGCCTGATATGCTTAAGACCGATGCCGTGCTGCGCTGGGAGTACGAACCATCGTTGGGAAAAACCACTGATCAGGCGGTCGGTGCCAGCCGTGATCGGCTGGAATGGATGCGTCAGGCAAGGTCCGACTATGAAATTGCGTTTTCGGAATGCGAGCTGACCAGTTTCGCCCGCGCCGAGGGGTATTATACCGGAATTCCCGTGGCTTTGCGCCGTGCACAACTAGAAAATCTGCGCGATCTTAATGCCCAGCTATACCCATCAATGCGGCTTCATCTGTTTGATCAACGCCAGTTATTTTCTGCGCCCGTCACCGTCTTTGGGCCGCTCTTGGCTGTGATCTATATGGGGCAAAACTATCTGGTGTTCCGCGACCGCGACAGGATTGCCGCGATGAAAGAGCATTTTGACGGGCTTGTACGCGCGGCATCCATTCCGTCACGTGACGTCGGGCTGTTCATCGACAAACTTCTTGCCGCGTTACGTTAAACCTTTGGATCAGGGTTTTCCGTGTGACCATCAACCGAGATAACCTGCCCTGAAACCATGCGTGATACGTCTGTGCCGAGGAAAACAGCCATGTTTGCTACGTCAGATGCCTCTACAAAACTGCGCATTGATGTCCCGACCGCGTAGCCATCATAAACCTGATCACGTGTCATGTTTTTGGCGGCCGCTTCGCGCGCCAACACGCCTTCCATGCGCTTGCCTTCGACAGCCCCCGGACAGATTGCATTGGCGCGGATCCCAAACGGGCCCAATTCCATCGCAGTGGTTTTCATCAACCCGATGATTGCCCATTTGGCCGCCGAATACGGTGCCCGGTTTGGGTAGCCATAGATACCCGCCGTCGAAGACGTATAAATGATCGCCCCCTTGCCTGCCGATTTCATCATCGGGGCGGCGTATTTCGTCGCCAAAAATGCGCCCTCCAAATTAACGGAGACACAGGCCTGCCAATCCGTCAGGTCCACATCTTCAATCGCCGCCGTTGGCCCGGCAATACCTGCGTTTGCACACAGCACATCAAGCCCGCCAGCAGCACCAATCTGCACGAACAGGGAGGCAACTGCGGGTTCGTCATTTGCGCTAACCTCATGGCAGTGCCACGCATCCGGCAAAGCATCCAGCGCGTCGGCATCAATATCCGTGACCCAAACCTCAAACCCCGCGTCCGCATAAGCCTGCGCCATCGCGCGACCGATACCGGACGCACCCGCAGTGATCAACGCGCGGGTCATTTGACACCTACAGCTTTGCCCGCCCCTTCGGGCAAGGGCAGTCTTGCGTGGGCGTCCGCGATTTGGGCCAGCTTGGCGGCAATATCAGGCGCAGGTTCAGACGCACGACGTGTCGCAAGGTCGACGTGGATCAGCATGTGCTCACCCGTCGCAAGCAAGCGGTCATCGGCGTACATTCGGTGGAACAAATGCATCTTTTTCCCAGCGCCCAAAAGGATCTGTGTGTCGATGTGGATGCGTGTGCCAGCGTGGACTTCATCTAAATGTCGGATGTGGGTCTCGGCGGTGAAGTAGCTACCGCCGTTGGCAATATAATCCGCATTACAGCCCACGATGTCCATCAGCCGATCCGTCGCGTCACCAAAGGCCAGCAAATATCGTGCTTCATTCATGTGGCCATTATAGTCGGTCCAATCGAGCGGAATGGCGCGGCGAACAGTTTCCAGCGGCGCAGACACATCGGCAGGCATCGCAGCAGGTCGGGACAAACGGACGTCTTGGGCGTTCAGCAACGCGCCTGCCCCAAAGTCCTGCGCCTTAAGCCCGCGCAGGATCGTCACAAGATTATTGTCGCGTGTGCGTTCCAATTCACGGATGGTCATATGGCCCGATTGCGCGTCAGATTGGCCCGCGATTTTATCAATCAGGTCCTCGGTCAACTCTGGCACATCCATCAGCTTGGTCCATGGCCACGACAGGCATGGGCCGAATTGTTCAATGAAATGACGCATTCCTGCTTCACCGCCCGCAATGCGGTAGGTTTCAAACAGACCCATCTGCGCCCAGCGCAGGCCAAACCCATAACGGATCGCATTGTCGATTTCTTCAGTGGTCGCAATGCCGTCTTTGATCAGCCAAAGCGCCTCGCGCCACACGGCCTCTAGGAAACGGTCGGCAATATGGGCATCAATTTCGGCACGCACATGCAGTGGATACATGCCAATACTGGTCAAAATTTCACTGGCCTTCGCCACCATCTCAGGCGGGTTTTGATCAGTCGGAACCAGCTCAATCAACGGCAGCAGATAGACCGGATTAAACGGGTGGGTGACCACAATCTGTTCTGGACGCGCGGCGCTGCCCTGTAATTCAGACGGCTTAAATCCAGACGTGGACGACCCAATGATCGCATCAACGGGGCAATGTTCCTGCAAGGTTTGATAGACTTTGCGCTTCAGCTCCAGCCGCTCCGGTACGCTTTCTTGGATCCATGCAACGCCGTCCACAGCCTCAGACATGACATCGTGAAACGACAATGTACCTTCTTGGGGAAGATCGACATCCGACAAGCCAGGCAAAGACCGCCGCGCGTTGTCTAACACTTCGCCGATTTTACGCTGCGCATCTGGGTCAGGGTCAAAAACCTGAACGTCCCAGCCCATCATTAAAAACCGTGCAGCCCAGCCACCACCAATGACCCCGCCGCCGATTATGGCTGCCGATTTCCCCATCGTTTTCTCCCCTTTATTTATGTGCCGGACGCAGCAGCGTTTGCTGTCGGATTGTCAAATTCATCAACCGGAACCGGTGCGCGAATAACGTTTGGATCGCAGGCAATCATTGGGCTGCCGCTGTCACGAATGATCAAACCTCCGCGCGCACGGCATTGCTCAAATGTCATGGAAGATCCAATCACGAGGCGCTCACGAAAGCCACCACCGCCGGATGTTGCCATCCCAGCCTCATCACAGGCGGCCAAGGCCAATACACAGCCGAAAATATAGCGCTTCATTGCGGTACCTCCATCAATCAATCTAACTCATACCCGTTGATACCCCAAAGTGCGCTCATTTGCGAACCGGCGCACGCTTGGTTAAACCCAATTTCTTGCGTACTTCATCAGGCCCGATCACCCGCGCCCCAAGATTTTCAACAATTCCAGCCGCGCGTTCAACCAATTGCGCGTTCGTCGCCAATACACCCCGATCCAGCATCAGGTTGTCTTCCAACCCGACACGGACATTGCCGCCAGCCAACACGGACGCTGCCACATATGGCATTTGCGACCGGCCCAAACCAAACGCGCTGAACGTCCAGTCGTCAGGCACATTATTAACCATCGCCATAAATGTATTAAGGTCATCAGGTGCACCCCAAGGCACCCCCATGCAAAGCTGAACAAGCGCAGGGCTATCCAAGACGCCGTCCTTGACCAGCTGCTTGGCGTACCAAAGGTGTCCAGTGTCAAAGGCCTCGATCTCGGGCTTCACACCCAAAGCGGTCATCATCCGACCCATCGCAACCAACATGCCCGGTGTGTTGGTCATGACATAATCGGCTTCAGCAAAATTCATCGTACCGCAATCAAGCGTGCAAATCTCTGGCAAACACTCCGCCACGTGGGCCACGCGCTCGGTCGCCCCAACCATATCGGTGCCAGCGGCCGGCGGAAACGGCACCTCTGAGCCACCAAAAATAATGTCACCGCCCATGCCCGCTGTCAGATTCAAGACAACATCTATTTCAGCGTCACGCACGCGGTCCGTCAGCTCGCGGTAAAGCCCAAGATCACGGCTCGGCGCACCTGTTTCAGGGTCACGCACATGGCAATGCACAATGGCGGCACCAGCTTTGGCTGCATCAATCGCACTCTCGGCAATCTGCTTGGGGGACCGTGGCACATGCGGGCTACGGTCCTGCGTACTACCTGATCCAGTAATGGCGGCGGTGATAAACACCTCACGGTTCATTTGCAGTGGCATGAAGGTCCTCCCTGATTTCTGATCAGACGTTCGGCGATTCCCTCACCAAGCGCAAGACAATGTCTTACTTTTTCAAAGCCAAAATATGTCCGCCGGAGGCAACGACCTTAACCAAACCCGCAACCATCTGCGTTGAGCCAATCAAAATGTCATGCGCGCTTGCGCGCCCCTATTAATAGGGCATCGGATGGGCACGGTGCGCTTGATCAATATCGGTCAATACCTCGGCAGATAACACCAAGTCGCGGCCTTCAAGCAAATGCGCCAATTGCGCCGACGTGGTCGTGCCAAAAATCGCGGATATGGCAAACGGACGAGACCGTTGCCACGCCATCGCCATATGCACAGGATCAAGATCGTGTTTGGCTGCGACACCAATATAGGCCTGCACCGCGGGCAACGTCCGCGAAGTCATACGCCCCCCAAGGTCGCCACTAATCGACATCCGGCTCCCCGTTGGCACAGCACCGTTTTGATACTTGCCAGTCAACAAACCCGTCGCCAATGGCGAGAATGACACGAGCGTCACGTCTTCATTCACGGCCATCTCGGCCATGTCGGTGTCGTACAACCGGCACATCAACGAATATTCGTTCTGCACCGATGCCATACGCGGCAGTCCAGCGGCGTCGGCGCAATCAATCCACTTCGTCATGCCCCAAGCGCTCTCGTTCGACATGCCAATCGCGCGGATTTTCCCTGCTTTCACGGCTGCATCTAGGGCACCCAAAACGTCCATCATATGATCCAGTGTCTGCTGTCGGTTCTGACCCGACGGATCAAAGCTCCAGTTTTGCCGGAACATATATGACCCACGCATTGGCCAATGCATCTGGTACAAATCAATGACATCGGTTTGCAGGCGGGCAAGCGATGCATCAATTGCGCTTGCCATCATCGCCCCATCATAGCCTTTGCCGCCTCGCACCCAACCGGGATTATCGCCCGACACTTTGGTCGCGATCACCAGATCATTGCGGCGGCCAGTGGCTTTGACCCATTCTCCAATCACACGCTCTGAATTGCCAACAGTCTCGGCTTTGATCGGATTAACCGGATACATCTCGGCAGTATCGGTAAAGTTCAGCCCCGCATCCAGCGCCATATCAATCTGTTTGTGGGCATCGGCCTGCGGCGTTTGATTGCCATAGGTCTGTCTCTTATACACATCTGACGCTGCCGACGAA
>CAJXTP010000099.1 GCA_913061335.1 uncultured Loktanella sp. | reverse complement strand
CCAATACCCTGACCTTAAGGTTGTGGCTCGGGCTGTGGACCGGACCCACGTTTATGATCTGTGGAATGCGGGTTGCCGTGATATCATTCGCGAAAATTACGACAGCGCGTTGCGCATGGGTCGGACATCGCTCGAGGTTTTGGGTGCGGACCGCTCGCAAGCAGATGCTGCGGTTGCGGCGTTTGATGCGATCGACCGCAAAGGTATGATCGAGATTGCTTCGCATTACGATCCAAACGTGCCTGCGATGGAAAATGAAGCCCTGATCGCCAAATTCAACGAGATGCGCGTTGAGTGGGAAACTGATTTGAAAACCCAGATGAACGCGATTTTAGCCGCTGACTAATCGCGTGGTGTTTGCGGTAACAGGTTCCATTGTCGCACCCCATATTTTCGCGCTGTGGCTATAGTCAATTTGGGTCGCGGGTCGTAAAGTGCAGGTAATTCGAGGGGTGCCTGCGGTGCCCCCAAATCTATGCCAGTTGGTTAGGACAGTCCTTTGAAGAAAATCAGCATCGAAGACTTGCGCTCTCGCCAATGGTTTATGAACAAAAACAACCCAGAAATGACGGCACTTTATCTGGAACGGTATCTGAATTACGGGTTGACCCGCGACGAATTGCAGTCGGGCAAGCCGATTATTGCAATTGCCCAAACTGGTAGCGATTTGTCGCCTTGCAACCGCCACCACATTGAGCTGACCAAGCGTGTGCGTGACGGGATCATCGCCGCTGGTGGCACTCCGATTGAAGTCCCTGTGCACCCTATTCAGGAAACCGGAAAACGCCCGACCGCGTCGCTTGACCGCAACCTTGCGTATCTGTCGTTGGTCGAGACGTTGTTTGGATATCCGCTGGACGGCGTGGTCTTGAACATCGGTTGTGACAAGACGACGCCTGCGTTGTTGATGGCGGCGGCCACCGTGAATATTCCCGCGATTGCACTGTCTGTTGGTCCAATGCTGAATGGCTGGTGGAAAGGCGAACGCGCGGGGTCCGGCACTGTGATCTGGAAAGCCCGCGAGCAGTTAGCCGCAGGCGAGATCGACGATGAAGAGTTCATGAACATCGCTGCCGCCTCAGCCCCGTCTGTGGGGTACTGCAACACGATGGGCACCGCGACGACAATGAATTCATTGGCAGAAGCGCTCGGTATGCAGTTGCCCGGCGCGGCTGCAATTCCCGCACCATACCGCGAGCGCGGGCAGATTTCGTATGAAACTGGCAAGCGTATAGTCGATATGGTCTGGGAAGATTTACGCCCAGCAGACATCATGACCCGCGACGCGTTTGAAAACGCAATTGTCATAAATTCCGCGATTGGTGGGTCTACGAATGCGCCTATTCATCTTAACGCGATTGCCCGTCATTTGGGTGTGCCGCTGAACAATGATGACTGGCAAGATGTCGGCCACGATGTGCCATTATTGGTGAACCTGCAGCCTGCGGGCGAATATTTGGGCGAAGATTATCAGCAAGCGGGTGGCGTGCCTGCTGTGATTGGTGAACTGATTGCCGCTGAACTTTTGCCGCATCCGAACGTGATGACAGTGAACGGTCAGACAGTCGCTGATAACTGTGCCAAGTCCCGAACGCTGGACATCCGTGTGATCAAGACCGTGGCTGAGCCGCTTAAGGAACAGGCTGGCTTTATCAACCTGTCTGGCAATTTGTTTGACAGTGCGATCATGAAAACCAGCGTGATCAGTGCCGCATTCCGCCAGCGGTATTTGTCTAACCCTGATGACTTGAACGCCTTTGAAGGTCGTGCAGTGGTTTATGATGGTCCTGAAGATTTCCACCACCGCATTGATGATCCGGCTGAAGCCTTAGATGCGACTTGCGTTATGTTCATGCGCGGCGCGGGGCCCAAAGGGTATCCGGGCGGTGCGGAGGTCGTGAATATGCGCCCACCGTCCTATTTGATCAAGCAGGGGATCGAGGCATTGCCATGCATCGGTGATGGCCGTCAGTCTGGAACGTCGGGCAGTCCGTCAATTTTGAACGCATCCCCTGAGGCCGCTGATGGTGGTGGCCTTGCGTTGCTGCAAAACGGCGACCGCGTGCGCATTGATCTGAATAAATGCACTGCTGATATGTTGGTTCCGTTGGCGGAACTGGCGGACCGCGCAACAAAACTGGTCGCTGCTGGCGGCTATGCCCAGCCAGAAAGCCAAACACCGTGGCAGCAATATTTCCGCGAGCTTGTTGGTCAGTTTGATGAAGGCATGATTTTGCGCGATGCAGATAAATACCAAGACATCGCACGCAAGTCGAACCCGCGCGACAGCCACTAATCTTTGGGGTTACGTGCAAGCAATTCGAGGTAAAGTGCGGCGTGATCTAGACCGCCGAGACCCATGTCGCAGCATAGCGTTTTGAACCGCGTTTGAATGTCGGCTGACATCGGAAGCGACAGGCCAAGATTGTGCGCCTCGTCCATGATGTTGTTCATGTCCTTGAGTTGGATCGCGGCTTTCGCGCGTGCATCCAGATCATCGTCAGTCATACGAGCGCCGTGCAATTGCAAGACGGTGCTATCGGCAAATCCACCACGCAGTGCATCCCTAACGGCTGCTGGATTCGCCCCACCTTTTTCCAGTAGTAACATCGCCTCTGCCACCGCACCGATTGTGATGCCGACGATGCCTTGGTTGGCGAGTTTGGCCAGTTGCCCTGTGCCTGATGGGCCGACATGAACGGGCCGCCCTAGCGCGGATAGAATGGGTGCCGCACTTGCGAATGTGCCGGCATCGCCGCCAACCATGATTGCCAAGGTGGCAGCAATGGCGCCTGCGGTTCCGCCTGATACTGGCGCATCGAGGTGGGCCACGCCAAAGGATGTCAGGTCATCCGCCTGCGCGCGCGCCTCGGCGGGTTTGATCGATGCCATTTCGATCCAGATTTGCCCGTGTTGCAAGGTGCCGCGCAACTCGGATTCGGATTGGATAGCTAGGGTCGCATGCCCATCCGACATCATTGAAATGATGATTTCTGCGCCAGCCACAGCCGCCGCCGGTGTGTCCGCAACGGTCGCGCCACAGATTGCTTTGGCTTTGGCGCGCGTCCGGTTCCAAATCGTAACGTCATGCCCTGCTGCGACAAGGTTTCGCGCCATCGGGTCGCCCATAAGTCCAATTCCAAGACATGCAATTTTCACCATTGTCAGTCCTTTTCCGGCACGGGCCCAAGCGAGCCGCGTTCAATGAATTGGGTGTCCAAGCGCTCCCCTGTCAGGTCGGGTTTTCCGGCAACAACATCAAGCAACAGCGTCGCTGCGGCGCGGCCCATTTCAATCTGCGGCACCTGAACGGTAGTCATTGGCGGGCTCACGACGGACGCCAAGCCGATGTCGTCAAAGCCAATGATTGAAATGTCATCTGGTATTTTTAGGTTAAGGCTTCGGGCTGCAATCATCGCGCCCGCGGCCAGCACATCGTTGCCGCAGATTAAGGCTGTTGGACGGTTGGCAAAGCTTAGGATTTCTTCGCAAGCTTGCCTGCCGGCGTCAATCCGGTAGGGGGCTTGGATGACTTGCACAACTTGAGCATCCGCCGCGCTGTCAATGGCCGCAATTGCAGCGTCGCGTCGCGCCCGCGCCCTGTCGTTTGTTGCGCAATCACCAGCGATGATACCGATGCGTTTATGGCCTTTGGCCAGCACGCGCTGGGTTGCGTCATAGGCGGCAGCGTAATTGTCAAAACCGACAAACATTTGATCCGTACCATCATGGAAGCACCAACTGATCACATGCGGTGTGCGCCGCGTTGCAAGGTATTTGCGCGTTTCATCCAACCGGTCGTTCCCGATTAGCAGCAGCCCACTTGCCCCTTGGGACATTAGTGACTTGATTTGGCGCAGTTCGTTTTCGGGATCGTAACCTGTTGTGGCGATCAGCAAAGTGACCCCTGCCTCTGCAAGCACCTCCTGAAATGCTTGGATGCCGCTGGCAAACATAGCGTTCGACAGGGTTGGAATAATCGCGCCCACGGTGTTTGTTTGGTTGGTCGCGAGTGCGCGCGCCCCAAAATTGGGGGTGTAGCCAAGAACCGCGATTGCGTGGTCGATCCGATCGCGGGCTGCTTGTCCGACCTTGTCGGGGTCATTGAGAGCGCGGCTGACCGTTGCCGTTGAAACACCAGCGGACACGGCGACGTCTTGCAGGGTTGGGTGGGTTTTGATGCTCATCTGGTCAGTGTAATGTAAGCGCTTGCTTTGCGCAATGTAAGCGCTTACATTTAGGGAGCTCACTTTTGGTTAGGATCATCTTGATGGCACGTAATTATCTGAAAACTGCGACAAAAACGGCCATGACCGATTCGGGCGATGTGCGCGATACGGTGCAAAAGATCCTGTCGGATATCGAAGCGGGTGGCGATCAGGTCGCGCTGGACTATGCCACCAAGTTCGACAAATATGAGGGCAGCGTGATCCTGTCTGCGGACGAAATCTCGGCGGCCTCAGCGCTGGTCCCTGAAAAGCTTAAGGCTGATATTCAGTTCGCCCACGACAACGTGCGCCGCTTTGCTAAACTGCAAAAATCCACGATGACCGATGTCGAAACAGAGATCGTGCCGGGCTTGATTGCGGGTCAAAAGGCGATCCCAGTGCGCGCTGCTGGCTGCTATGTTCCGGGCGGTCGCTATTCCCACATCGCCAGTGCGATCATGACTGTAACCACTGCAAAGGTCGCTGGATGCGAGCATATTGTTGCGTGTTCTCCACCCCGTGCTGGTGTCGGCGTGAACCCTGCGATTATCTATGCTGCCGACCTGTGCGGCGCGGATAAGATCCTTGCGATGGGCGGGGTTCAGGGTGTGGCTGCCATGACGTTTGGCCTATTTGACTTGCCGAAAGCCGACATTCTTGTGGGCCCAGGCAATCAGTTTGTTGCCGAGGCAAAGCGTATTTTGTTTGGGCGTGTTGGCATTGATATGATCGCTGGCCCGACTGATAGTTTGGTCCTTGCTGATAAGACAGCAGACCCGATGATCGTCGCTGTCGATTTGGTTAGCCAAGCCGAGCACGGCTACAATTCGCCCGTTTGGCTGGTTACTGATGATGAAGGTTTGGCCCGCAAGGTCATGGACATTGTCCCTGATTTGATCGTTGATCTGCCAGAGCTAAATCGCCAAAACGCTGAGGCCGCGTGGCGTGACTACGCAGAGGTCATCGTTTGCTCCAACCGCGAAGAAATGGCTGCATGTTCCGATGACTATGCCCCCGAGCATTTGACCGTTCAGGCGGATGATCTGGACTGGTGGCTTGGCCGTCTGCTTTGCTATGGCTCGCTGTTCTTGGGCGAAGAAACCACGGTATCCTACGGCGACAAAGCATCGGGTACCAACCACGTTTTGCCGACATCTGGATCAGCCCGATATACTGGCGGATTGTCGGTGCACAAGTACATGAAGATCGTCACTTGGCAGCGCGCCACGCGAGAAGGGTCAAAACGTGTTGGTGTTGCAACCGCACGGATTTCACGGCTTGAAGGCATGGAAGGCCACGCCCGCGCAGCAGACGTTCGGCTGGCCAAGTACTTCCCCGGTGAAAACTTTGATTTGTCTGCAAGCGAATGATGCGTGCACTGGTCTATACTGGGGTCGAGACGCTGGAGATGCGCGACATGCCGCGTCCCTTGGTGGGCCCTGACCAGTCGTTGGTGCGCGTTTATGCGTCCGGCCTGTGTGGGTCAGATATGCATGCATATTTGGGGCATGACGACCGACGTCCTGCGCCACTGATCCTTGGTCACGAGGCGGCGGGTGTCGTGGACGGGACGAGTCGTCGGGTTACGATCAACCCGTTGGTGACCTGCGGCACATGTGATGCCTGTAAGCGTGGCCGCGACAATTTGTGTCCTGATCGCATGATCATCTCAATGCCGCCGCGCGAAGGTGCATTTGCGCAATTCATCGTGATGGCGGACGCGAATTTGGTTACCGTACCGGAACATATTTCATTCGAGAAAGCCGCACTTGCAGAGCCGTTGGCCTGCGGGTGGCATGCTGTGCGCTTGGCCGAAGAAGCCGTGGACCGCCCGTTGGATCAAGCCCGGTGTTTGGTCATTGGCGGCGGTGCGATTGGCGTTGGTGCCGCACTTGCACTGCGTGCCTTTGGGGCGGTTGATATCACGGTGATTGAACCCAATGACATGCGCCGCGCGATGCTGGATAGTATCGACGGATTTGTCGCTGTGGGCGCTGGTGGTTTTGACGGGCAGGCCCATCTTGTCGTCGATGCGGTCGGTTATGCGTCGACCCGCGCTGACGCAACTGAGATGACCCATCCTGGAGGTGTGATCGCGCATATCGGGTTGGGTGAAGGCACTGGTGGCCTTGATATTCGGCGCATGACGCTGCAGGAAATTACGTTTATCGGTACGTATACGTATACGATGGCTGACTTTCGCGAAACTGCGCAGGCGATTTTTGATGGTCAGCTTGGTGCATTGGATTGGGTTGAAACCCGTCCGTTACATGCAGGTGCTGCGGCGTTTTCGGATTTGCGTGCAGGCCGTGTGGCCTCACCAAAAATTATTTTGATTCCAGACCAAGAGGAGTAGATTCTTGTCCATATCCAAAAAGATCGTCGATGACTTTATTGCCAACGACATCTCATTTGTGACGACCGTGCCATGCAAGCAGCTGGCCGGTGTCATTGAAGAAGTCGAAGACCGCGATGAGATTTTCCACATCCCGTCCAACAAAGAAGACGAGGGCATGGGCCTTTGTGCCGGTGCATTTATGGGCGGCAAACGTCCTGCGATCATCATGCAAAACACCGCCATCGGGGTTACGATCAACACGCTCGCGACGCTGACCCAATATTACCGGATGCCGTTGCCGATGCTAATTTCCTACCGCGGCGAGCTACGCGAACCTGTGGCTTGTCAGGTCGAAATGGCCGTGCACACCAAGGCGTTGCTGAACCAGCTCAGCATCCCGACATATCATTTCCATAAGGAAAGCGATGTGGACGAGCTCGACGCGATCCTGAAATACACATTCATGTGCAACAAACCTGTGGCGATCCTGACGGATGCGTCGTTCTGGGGAGGCTACGGCGACCAATGATCAGATCAGAAATTCTGCGCGATATCGCGCCAATCCTGCGTGACCAATTGGTCGTTTGTAACATCGGTTTGCCCAGCCAAGAGCTGCATATGATCGACGACAACGCGCGTAACTTCTACATGCTCGGCACGATGGGTCTGTCGTCGTCCATCGGCCTTGGGCTTGCCTTGTCGCAACCGAAAACCGTCATTTCCATTGACGGTGACGGCTCTGTTTTGACGAACCTTGGCACGCTGCCAACAATCGCCAACAACGTGGCTGACAACTATATTTTGTTGATTATCGACAACGGATCTTACGGGTCCACGGGCGATCAGCCGACATATGCGGGCAAGAAAACCAAGCTAGAAGCCGTCGCCGCCGCCTGTGGTTGCGAAAACGTCGTGACCTGCAAGGCCGAAGACACTGGTAAAGTCCTGCAAGCCGCGATCGACAGCAAACAGATGACCGTGATCGTGTCCAAATGTGACAGCGGCAACATCAAACTGCCCGTCATCACAATGGACCCCGTCGTGATCCGTGATCGGTTTATGACTGCGGTTGCGAGCTAAACAATTGGGCGCCCGACTATGGGCGCCCTTTTTTACGGCAACGTGATGCGCATCCCGTCGGTCCCAAGATGGAACGGCCCCGTCCAATGCGGCGTCACGGCGGCATCCCAATCGGCTGCGGTAAAATCAGGGTCATCGGATGGTAGCAAATGGTGAAGCGCCAATGCTTTGACGCCAGCAGCGGTTGCGATGCGCGCTGCGTCCTCTGCAGTTGTGTGACTGCGTAGCAGGTGCTGCATCAGGCGGTCATCACCATTGCCTACGCGCGCAACTAAAGGCGCAAGTGCGGCGCGCAACATCGCCTCGTGGATAAGTAGATCGGCCCCTTGCGCAAAATCCGCCAGCGCGGGCAAATAGGCGGTGTCGCCCGAAAATACGACACGGCATGACGGCGTTTCAAATGACAGCGCAAAGCAATCGACAAGCGGCGGGTGGGACACGCGCATCGCACGCACGGTCATATCGCCATCTTGCATCACGTCGCCTGCGTCGATCTCATGTATGCGCACTAAATCACGCAGGTCTGGGCGGCCCTCATCTGTGATCCGCAAATCGATATCGGCCTGCATGGACGCGACAAAATGGGTCCAGTAGGTATTCAGTCCAGCGGGTCCCAAAATATCAACAACAGTCTTTAAGCCTGCCGTCCAAGCGGTATGTAACAGCGGCCCAAGTTCCAGATAATGATCCGAATGAAGGTGGGTAACGAAGATGAGTTCGAGGTCTTTGAGCTGCATTCCCTGATCGACCAAACCGCGTGCGACCCCCAACCCGCAGTCCACAACGATCTGCCTGCCACCAAGCGTTAGCAAGCTCGACGTTGGCATGGTTGAACCGGGCCTGACGGCTGGTCCGCCTTTGGTGCCCAACAGGGCAACTGCGTTTGACATGAGCGTGGTCCTTTTTGCGCGGATGTTCCGCTATCTGACACTGCGCATGGCGCCAATTCAATCGGTTTTTCTGATGGCCCTTGGTTAGATAATCAGCGGATCGGCACGTAATTGGGCAGCAATGTCTTGATCCAGCGGTGTCTCAAATGTGTTCAGGATATAACCCAACGTGGAATAAAACCCGACGGTCGCGATAACGTCCAGAACGCCGTGTTTGCCGACGAGGGCGCGCAGCGCGGCCTCTGTCTGTCTGGAAATTTTATGCCCGGCAAACAGTTCATCCACAGCAGATGCAATGGTTGCATCGTCAGGCAACATACTTGTGGTCGACCCGCCAAGCGAGGCAATTCGACTATCATCAATCCCACATTTGCGGGCGCGAATGATGTGCTGATGCCATTCGTACGATGACCCAAGGCGGGTGCCCGTGCGCAGGATCACGACCTCACTGCGCACAGCCCCCAATGTCGTTTTGTTGACCACATGTTCGCGCAGATTTGTCCAAGCCGTAAGAAGGGCAGGGTGATGGGCCATGGTACGATAAACGTTTAGGCCGCCAGCAAAACCAGACAACATGTCCGCAATCTCGGCGGGCCATGCGTCATCTGTGATTGGCGCATAGCATTCGTTTGGCAGCTGGGTCATTTTGGCGGCCTTGTTGGTTCAACGCACAACATGTACCGAACATTGCGAATGACGTACAACACGCGCGGCGTTTGGACCCAAAAGATAGTCGGCAAAGTCAGGCTTGTGCGCCCCGATTACGATCAGACCGCATCCGGTTTCTTTGGCGGTGCGCAGAATTTCCTCATAGGCGCTGCCTGTTGCCACGACGTGACGAATGTCAGCAACGGCGTCTAGTCCAAGGCTCGCAATGATCTGCTGTTTGAGCTCTTCTTTGGCAGCTTTCAACGCTTCGGCATGATGCGAGGCATCAAAGAAACCAGCGACCAAGCTTTTGCCAAAATCTGGAATAACCGTGACAACATCAAGCTGTGCGCCGTCAAGATCGGCCAAACGTTTGGCCGTCTTTAGGACTTGGTCATCTTTACCGACATTGCTGATGTCGACTGCACACAGGACTGAACGGCTCATGCTGGAACTCCTTCTTTGGAAGCGCGGCCCTTTTGGAGAAAGTAGATCATGCTGAGCAAGATCAGGGCAGGGA
>CAJXTP010000098.1 GCA_913061335.1 uncultured Loktanella sp. | reverse complement strand
GTCCAGATGTGCCGCTTGCTGAAACTATTGGCGCGCTGTGTGAAGCGCAAAGCAGGGGTTATACTCGCCACATTGGTGTATCCAATTTCCCAGCTAAGTTGATGGAGAGGGCTATTGCGCTGGCCGACTCGCCCTTAGTGGCCAACCAGTGTGAATACCATCCTCGGCTTGACCAATCAGGTCTGATTGAGACCTGCGGCCAACATGACATGGCATTTGTCGCCTATGCGCCGATTGGCAGCGGTCGCCTGCTGACAGATCCAGTGATTGCGGAGATCGCGGCCGCAAATGACAAAAGTTCGGCCCAAATCATGCTGCGGTGGCATTTGCAACAAGGCGTCGTGGCAATCCCACGTTCCAGCAATCCCAACCGCATCCGCGAAAACATTGCGCTTACTGATTTCTCGCTGTCCTCGGATGAGATGATGCAACTTTCAGCTTTGAGTACGTCAGGTAATCGCATCTTTGGTCCGGATTTTGTTGCAGGCTGGGACTAACCTCACAAGTGGGATCGAGCGGCATGCTTAGGTGCTGACCGCTGGCGTCGCAAAGCGCCGTAAGCCGCCCTTGGGAACGGAAGCTGCCGTTCATGGGTCATGCAGCACCGGTCGGATTGGGCTCCAAGCAGACATTGCCACCCAACAAAAAAGGGCCACCAGATGGCGGCCCTTTTTTAGATTTCTAGCGTTTTATTACTTGTCGAAACGCTTAGTTTTTTCAGCTTCGGACCGCTGTCCGATCACCAGAACCACCACACAGATCACAACTGCGATAAATGTGAACCATCCGGGTGCGGATGTGTTGGCCAGTATATACATGGGGCCATCAACGACATCCCAAGAGGCTTCTTCATATGGAAACATGATATTTTTCCTTTCCTATTAAGATGACGTTATTCAGCAGGCGTAATGGGTGCTTTGTTGCCCCATTCAGGATAGCCGTGTGCTGGTACTTTTACGAGGTCCATACCGGCAATCTCAGCGCCTTCAGGAATACGCAGCATGCCGAACATTTTCAGGATGTAGGACACAACGTAACCCGGCACAAAACCAAGCAGGAAGAACACCGCTGCACCGATGATTTGACCAAGCAAGCTGATCGTTGGTGCGTCGCCCGCAGCCCCTTGAAGCGCAGGGAAGCCCGCCCCCCAAACACCCAACATAATCACACCGTAAAGGCCGATTGTGCCGTGCACTGTGACAGCGCCAACTGCATCGTCGATACCGCGACGTTCCAACCAGTCCGCACAAGGCTTGAGGATGATACCTGCAGAGAAGGCGACGATGAAGGCCATTGCTGGGAAGTAGATATCAAGACCGGATGCGGCCGAGATGATCCCTGCAAGTGCGCCCGACATCATCCAGAACGGATCACGTGTGAACAACCAGCTACCGATGATACCACCAGCAATTGCCATCAAGATGTTGAACGACAGCGCCGAAAGCGTGATCGGTGTGCCATAGATTGTCGCAGGTTTATCAGCGAACCAAGACCAAGATTCCCCCGGTACAATCACACAAGCCATCAAGAAGCCAAAGAAGCCCACGATGATCAGCATCAGACCGACCACTGTCAGCGGCATGTTATGTCCTGGAATGTGGTTGGCAGTGCCATCGGCGTTGAATTTGCCGATCCGTGGCCCAAGGTTAATCAAAACACCCAGCGCAAAGAAACCAGCAACTGCGTGTACAAGCCCAGCAGCACCAAAGTCGTGCAGGCCGAAGTTCGTGACCATCCAGCCATCTGCGTGCCAGCCCCAAGCAGCAGCAACGACCCAAGCGAATGAGCCAAGCACAATTGCGAGGATGATAAAGCCAACAGTTTGGATACGCTCAATCACAGCGCCCGACATGATGGATGCGGTTGTGGCTGCAAACATTGCAAAGGCGCCGAAGAAAACACCAGATGCTTGATCCGCGATGTTTGGACCCATGTATTGTGCGCTGTCACCCCAACCCAGTGCGATGGCGTTGGCATATTCAATACCGGAAATGCCAGCTGGCCCCGGAAGGCCTGGAATACCTGTTGGGAACGCCCAATAGACCCACCAACCAAAGAAGTAGAACGTCGGGATCATAAACGCGAAGGCCAGAATGTTTTTCACACCCGACGACAAAACGTTCTTGAGCCGCGATGCGCCCATTTCATATGCTAGGAAACCCGCGTGGATGATGATCATCAGCGGGATGGTTAAGTAATAGAATGCTTCGGCGAACATCGTGTTGGTGACTGCTGCACCCGCACTTGACGCCTCTAGTGCGGCAACTTGTGCCACAAGATCTGCAATTTGTTCTTCCACGTTTTTGACCCCCGTGTCGTTGTATATTGTATATGGCAGCATTCTAAATGATGCCGCTCGTCGGAAATGAACCATAAGATGTCCGTTTTACCTAATCTTTTTTGCCTTTGGTGAAAAAAAGTTTCCTAGCAGTTGATTGCTGAATTTTTGAATGCTAGCCTTAGATTCGACGACCGCCGCATTGGTGGAGGTATTTTTCAGGGATTTGAATATGTGTGGAATTGTAGGCCTGTTCCTTAAGGACAAGTCGCTTGAGCCAAAACTTGGCGAGATGTTAACTTCGATGTTGATCACGATGACGGACCGTGGCCCCGACAGTGCTGGTATCGCGATTTATGGTGGCGAAAGGGCAGGCCAGACCAAATTAGTGGTCCAGTCTGATACGCCTGATACTGCCTTTGACGGCTTGGATACGAAGATCGGCAAAGTAGTCGGCGGCACTGTTTCGATGAAGGTATCGAGCACCCATGCTGTGTTGACATTGCCTGCAGGCACAACTGCCGCAGCCCGCGCTGCCTTGCCAGAGATTGACGCATCTTTGCGCGTCATGAGCCGTGGCGATAGCCTTGAAATATATAAGGAAGTTGGTCTTCCTAAAGATGTCGCAGCGCAATTCGATATTTCTGCGATGAGCGGATCACACGGTATTGGCCACACGCGCATGGCGACTGAATCAGCCGTCACTACGATGGGCGCGCATCCGTTTAACACTGGCGACGATCAATGCCTTGTGCACAACGGATCGCTGTCCAACCACAATTCCTTGCGCCGCAAATTGCGCCGCGATGGTGTGCATATTGAAACCGAGAACGACACCGAAGTTGGTGCTGCGTACCTGACTTGGCAGATGCAAAAAGGTGCAACCTTGGGTGAAGCCCTGACGAGCAGCCTTGATGATCTTGACGGGTTCTTCACGTTTGTTGTTGGCACCAAAGACGGGTTCGGTGTTGTCCGTGACCCGATTGCTTGCAAGCCAGCTGTCATGGCCGAAACCGATCAGTATGTTGCATTTGGGTCCGAGTATCGCGCACTTGTTGACCTGCCCGGAATTGAAAATGCCCGCGTCTGGGAGCCAGAACCAGCAACTGTATATTTCTGGAGCCACGACAGCGCACCCACCTCTTCTGAAAAGGCCGCATAAATGCAGACCATCGACCTATCTGAACTCGGCCTGCGCGAAGTGAACAAAATGCTTCACGCCCAAGCGGCTGATACAAACCAAACAAGCTGGACCATTGAAAATGCCAAGGGGTCACATGCGATTGCTTGTGGTCTTGATGCGCCAATTGAAGTCACTGTTAAGGGCTCAACCGGCTATTACTGTGGCGGCATGAACCAGCAGGCGACGATTAATATCGACGGGTCTGCAGGGCCAGGAACTGGTGAGAACATCATGTCCGGTAAGATCGTCATTGAAGGTGACGCAAGCCAATATCTGGGTGCAACGGGTCATGGCGGGTTGATCGTTGTCAAAGGCAACGCATCATCGCGCTGCGGTATTTCCATGAAAGGCGTGAATATAGTCGTCCAAGGAAACATCGGTCACATGTCCGCGTTTATGGGCCAGTCTGGCAACCTTGTGGTTTGCGGTGACGCAGGCGAAGCATTGGGCGATAGCTGCTATGAGGCACGGTTCTTTGTACGCGGTTCGGTCAAGTCGCTTGGCGCTGATTGCGAAAAGAAAGAAATGCGTCCCGAGCATATCGAGATTTTGCAAGGACTGCTGGATGAGGCTGGTTTTGACGCCGACCCGTCCGAATTCACCCGCTACGGCTCTGCCCGTACGCTATATAACTTTGATGTTGATAACGCTGGCGCGTATTAAGGGATAACTGACATGACTGATAATAAGATCCCGACCACAACGCCCCGCCAATCGGCGACGTTTTCGGCTGATGTGAACAGTGACATTCGGCGTGCTGCCGCAACTGGCATTTACGACATCCGTGGTGGTGGTGCGAAACGCAAAGTGCCGTCATTTGACGACCTGTTGTTTATGGGCGCATCGATTTCCCGGTATCCGTTGGAAGGTTACCGCGAGAAGTGCGAAACATCTGTCACCATTGGTGGCTTGCATGCGTCCAACCCGATTGAGCTGGATATCCCGATCACAATCGCTGGCATGTCGTTTGGTGCTTTGTCTGGTCCCGCAAAAGAGGCCTTGGGCCGCGGCGCATCGATGGCTGGTACATCCACGACCACTGGCGACGGTGGCATGACGCAAGAAGAGCGCGGTCATTCCGACAAGCTGGTCTATCAATATTTGCCGTCCCGTTACGGCATGAACCCTGATGATCTGCGCAAAGCAGACGCGATTGAAATCGTGGTTGGCCAAGGTGCCAAACCCGGTGGCGGTGGCATGCTGCTCGGTCAGAAAATCTCTGACCGTGTGGCGCATATGCGTAACTTGCCAAAGGGCATCGATCAACGCTCTGCTTGTCGTCACCCCGATTGGACCGGTCCAGATGATCTTGAGATTAAGATTTTGGAACTGCGTGAAATCACCGGTTGGAAGGTGCCTATCTACGTTAAAGTTGCGGGTGCGCGTCCTTATTATGACGTCACACTTGCGATTAAGGCGGGCGCTGATGCGATCGTTCTTGACGGTATGCAAGGTGGCACGGCTGCGACCCAAGATGTGTTCATTGAACATGTCGGTCAGCCAACGCTTGCGATTATTCGCCCTGCTGTTCAGGCGCTTCAGGATTTGGGTATGCACCGTAAGGTTCAGTTGATTCTGTCAGGTGGTATCCGGTCTGGTGCTGATGTGGCTAAGGCGATGGCGCTGGGCGCTGATGCGGTTGCAATTGGTACAGCCGCGTTGATCGCCCTTGGTGATAACGATCCAAAGTATGAGGCCGAGTACAACAAGTTGGGCACGACGGCGGGTGCATATGACGATTGGCACGAGGGCCGCGATCCTGCTGGTATCACAACCCAAGACCCAGAGCTAATGGCTCGTTTTGACCCGATTGAAGGTGGCCGCCGGTTGCGCAACTACCTGAAGGTGATGACCCTAGAGGCGCAGACGATTGCGCGTGCTTGCGGCAAAAACCACCTGCATAATTTGGAACCAGAAGATCTTGTGGCGCTGACAATGGAAGCTGCCGCAATGGCAAAAGTTCCGCTTTGTGGCACCGATTGGTATCCCGGCAAGCCCGGCACTGGCTATTAAATAAAGCAGGGCGCGGCCAGCAATGGATCGCGCCTGATCTTAAATTTCGACAGGGAAACATAACAATGGCAACTGATCTCGCTAAATTCGCCGAAGATAACGGCGTCAAATACTTCATGATCTCGTTCACCGACCTTTTCGGCGGGCAACGTGCAAAGTTGGTTCCAGCCCGCGCAATTGCAGACATGCAGGAGAACGGTGCGGGTTTCGCAGGGTTCGCCACATGGCTCGACCTGACGCCGGCCCACCCCGATATGCTGGCCATACCGGATCCAGAGGCGGTGATCATCCTGCCGTGGAATAAGGAAATCGCGTGGGTTCCGGGCAACTGTGTGATGTCCGGCAAAGACGTTGATCAAGCCCCGCGTAACGTGTTGCGCAAGCTGATCGCCGAGGCCGCATCAGAGGGCATGCACGTCAAAACAGGCATCGAGGCTGAGTTCTTTTTGCTGACCCCTGCGGGTGATCAGATCAGTGACGAATTCGATACTGCCGCCAAGCCTTGTTATGACCAGCAAGCATTCATGCGTCGTCTTGATGTAATCCGCGAGATTTCAGATTACATGCTGGAACTTGGTTGGGGCGCATACCAAAACGACCACGAAGACGCGAACGGCCAGTGGGAAATGAATTGGGACTTTGACGATGCCCTGAAGACCGCAGACAAGCACAGTTTTTTCAAGTTCATGACCAAATGCGTTGCTGAAAAACACGGGTACCGCGCAACGTTTATGCCAAAGCCGATTGAAGGCCTGACAGGCAACGGCTGTCACGCGCACATCTCAGTTTGGGATGCGCCGGGCAAGGAATCAAAGGTCAACGTGTTTGCGATGGATGCCAACGACAGCTCGCAAACCGCTGAATTGGGGCTGTCTGAAAAGGGCCGCCATTTCCTTGGTGGGATCATGAAGCACGCGTCTGCATTGGCTGCGATCACCAACCCAACGGTGAACAGCTACAAACGGATCAACGCGCCGCGCACCATGTCAGGCGCCACTTGGGCACCAAACACGGTAACATGGACGGGCAACAACCGGACACACATGGTCCGCGTTCCCGGCCCAGGTCGGTTTGAATTACGCCTGCCAGATGGTGCAGTGAACCCGTATCTGTTGCAGGCGATTATCATCGCGGCGGGTCTGTCGGGTGTGCGGTCAAAGGCCGATCCGGGCAAGCGTCATGACATCGATATGTACGCCGACGGTCACAAGGTTCGCGGCGCGCCAAAGCTACCACTGAACATGCTTGATGCGCTGCGCGAGTATGACAAAGACAAGGGCCTGAAGGCCGCGATGGGCGAAGAGTTCAGCGCCGCATATCTGAAGATGAAGATGCAGGAATGGAACGATTTCTGCAGTTACTTCTCAGATTGGGAAAAAGCGAACACGATGGATATCTAATCCAAATCCTAAAAGATCAAAAACTGCGCTGGCTCCTACCGGCGCGGTTTTTTTATGCCGCGAAGGTGTTGCTCCCTTTTTTCGAAATACTCTGGGGTTCGGCGAAAACCCTTAGTCGTAGGCCGCGTCGACGATAAATTCGACCTTGAGTTCTGTCCGCGCCAGTTTGGCTTCGCCACATGCGCGCGCAGGGGCGTGACCCTCGGGAACCCACGCATTCCAAACCTCGTTTAATCCCGCAAAATCGGACATATCCGCCAGCCAGATCGTTACACGCAGCATATTTTCGCGGCTTGATCCTGCCTTGATCAATAGCGCGTCTATCTTATCCAAACAGGTCTGCACCTGCTCTTGGATCGTGTCGCCTTCGGCCACTTGGCCAGTGATGTACGCCACGCCATTATGCTTGACGATTTTTGAGGACCGAGCCCCAGATTCAATACGTTCGATCATGTGTTTAGTCCTTTAACCCAGCCAGTTCTTACGGCGTGCAATTGTGGCATACCAAAGCAGGGCGCCACCAACCAGCACAGACAAGACCGAGCTTGGCACCATGCCGACAAGCATCGTGGCGTGGATAACCGTTAGCACAATACCCGCCAACGACAGCATGAACACAGGCACCGCAACGTTTTTGCGCAACAGTAGCAGGATACATCCGACAGATCCGCCAAACACTGCGATCGCAAAACCAGCGGTGGCCCATGATGGTCGTCCATTGATGATCATCTGATATACGTCCGGCATCTGTGCAACTGTTTCAGGATTGGTCTGCATAATGTAGTTCATGCTTCCCATCAGGTTCCAAATAAGGCCGGCAATGGCGACAATCCAAAAGCTAAGGTGTGGTTTTTGCACGTGACGTATCCTTTTAATATTCGGACCACCTTAGCCTAGTTTTATGTAAAGAAACTAACACTTTCATATTTACCAATGGGAAAAAATGTTGACTTAGGGGAAGGATCGCTGTGGAATTGAACAAATGTTCATAAACCATTTGGAGAGTCGAAAATGAAAAAGCGTATTGCCGTTATCGGTGCTGGTCCATCAGGTTTGGCCCAACTGCGTGCCTTCCAATCTGCCGCTGCGAAGGGCGAGGAAATTCCGGAAATCGTCTGCTTTGAAAAGCAGTCCAACTGGGGTGGTTTGTGGAATTATTCATGGCGCACAGGATTGGATGAATACGGTGAGCCCGTGCACGGATCGATGTACCGCTATCTGTGGTCCAACGGCCCCAAGGAAGGCCTCGAATTCGCTGACTATTCGTTTGAAGAGCACTTTGGCAAACAGATCGCCAGCTATCCGCCCCGTGCCGTGTTGTTTGATTACGTTCAGGGCCGCGTTGAAAAGGCAGGCGTGCGCGATTGGATCAAGTTTGAAACCGCAGTTCGCTGGGTTGAAAAGGATGGTGATAAGTTCAACGTCACTGTCTGCGACCTACCAAATGACCACACCTATACCCAAAGCTTTGATCATGTGATCGTCGGCTCTGGTCACTTTAGCACGCCAAATGTCCCACAGTTTGACGGGTTTGATAAATTCAAAGGTCGTATTCTACACGCCCATGATTTCCGCGATGCGATGGAGTTTAAGGATAAGGATATCCTGATCGTCGGCACGTCCTATTCTGCCGAAGACATCGGGTCCCAGTGCTGGAAATATGGCGCGAAATCGATCACCGTGAGCCACCGCACTGCTGCGATGGGCTATAATTGGCCTGACAATTGGGCCGAGGTTCCACTATTGACCCACGTTGATGGCAACACGGCACATTTTAAGGATGGCACCAGCCGCGATGTGGATGCAATCATTCTTTGCACTGGGTATCGCCACCATTTCCCGTTCCTGCCAGATGATCTGCGCCTAAAGACCGCCAACCGTTTGGCCGCGTCTGACCTATATAAGGGTGTCGCATATGTGAACGAGCCGGACCTGTTTTACCTTGGCATGCAGGATCAGTGGTTCACGTTTAACATGTTTGACGCCCAAGCATGGTTTATCCGTGATGTGATCATGGGCCGGATCGAGATCCCTGATCACGGCGCAATGGTTGCCGATGTAGCCGACCGCATTGCGCGCGAAGATGCGGGCGCTGATGACTATGATGCGATCTGGTATCAGGGTGGATATATAAAGGAATTGATCGACGAAACTGACTATCCCACGTTCGACGTTGAGGGTGCGTGTCAGGCGTTCAAGGCATGGAAAGGCCACAAGAAGGCTGGCATCATGACGTTCCGCGACAACGGCTATAAATCTGTGATGACTGGCACCATGGCCCCCAAGCACCACACCGCGTGGAAAGACGCGATGGATGACAGCCTTGAGGTCTATTTGCAGAACTAGAGACTTGCTCGCTGGCCCAAATTACTTTGGGCTGGCGGGCGTTACACGTAGGAAGACATAGGTTTTCTGTAAGCCACCTTTGTCTTTGATCGACAGGCCGACCTCCACGTTGTTCATTGTGAATATTCTCAGGTCATAAACATCTGGGTGGTTCACGGCCTGATCGATAGTTGGCGCGATGTCTTGATCGGCACAGTTGGCCACAGCATTTAACAATCCATCGAACAGGGCCGTTGCCTCGGCTGATCGGTAGGCGTGCGGCCATGCTCAATTGGCGGAGCTGGCCCCAGATAGATCGCGTGACCGCTTGCATGCTGCAACTGTATTGGGGGAGAACGGGAGCGGCACAGACGTGGCTGTCTGATCCGCTAGCGCATTGATGTTGTCACAGAGTGTCTGAGCTTGGGCCCAGGGTGCTGTTATGGTCAGCCCAATTGATGTCCAGTACGCCAAAGACAGTGGTGTCATTCTTTGACCAATTGATTGCCGTCTAAAACGGAAAACGGGGTGGGTGGAGTTGTTTTACTGACCCAATAGAAGTCGCCGCCAAATTCCATGACAAACCATCCTTCCCATTCTGCGTCGTTCTGCCAAAGGGATTCGTAGGTGTCGTCTTGTAC
>CAJXTP010000097.1 GCA_913061335.1 uncultured Loktanella sp. | reverse complement strand
ATGTGTATAAGAGACAGTACTTACAGAGAGATATATCCCCTACCGCCGGAGCCAATTTTATCCCTAAAAATTGGCAGACTTTTGGATAACAGGCTTAACCAAGCCTGTTGCCGCGCCACCTCATAAAACGTTGTGTTAGTCGAAGCCAGATTGGCACTTATATCACCACGTACTAAAAATTCGTATCCAGATATTTTTAGCGCGCGGCGATGAATAGTGCTGTTTGCGGCGCAGGTTGCCTAAGCCTGATGCCATTCTCGGTCCCCAGCGGCGTCCTTAACGCGCGTCGGCAGTCCGATGGTGTCGAGCAGTGAAAAAAGCGGCTTCGGGTCCAGTTCTTCCACATTTCTCATGACGCCTTGATCATAAGTACCATCTGCAATCAGCATCGCCATGGCAACGGGCGGAACGCCGGCGGTGTAAGAAATGCCTTGGCTGCCAACCTCGTTATAGGCGTCCTTGTGGTCGGCCACATTGTAGACGAATACCTCTACCTCTTGGCCGTCTTTAACGCCCTTCACCAGATCGCCAATGCAGGTTTTTCCTGTGTAATTGGGCGCAAGACTGGACGGGTCTGGCAACACGGCTTTGACCAGTTTAAGCGGCACAACTTCAAGTCCCTCGGCGGTCACAACGGGGTGCTCTGACAACAGCCCTAAGTTTTGCAGCACCGTGAACACATTGATGTAGTGATCGCCAAATCCCATCCAGAACCGGATATCAGCCTGCGGATAGTTCGCCGCAAGTGAATGAACCTCATCATGGCCCGACATATAGGCTTTTTGCTTACCTACGACGGGCAGATCCCATTCGCGGCCAACCTCGAACATCTCGTTCTCTTGCCAAGCGCCTTGCTGCCAGCTGTAGACCGTGCCGGTGAATTCGCGGAAATTGATCTCGGGATCGAAATTCGTCGAAAAATACTTGCCGTGACTTCCGGCGTTGATATCGACGATGTCGATAGACGTCACCTCGTCCATGAATTCATCAACCGCAAAGCGCGCAAATGCATTGACCATACCTGGGTCAAAGCCAGCACCCAAAATAGCGGTGACACCGGCCTTGGCGCAGTCGTCGCGGCGTTTCCATTCGTAGTTGCCGTACCAAGGTGGCGTCTCGCAGATTTTGCTGGGGTCTTCGTGGATGGCCGTATCGATATAGGCGGTTCCGGTTTGAATGCAGGCCTCGAGCACGGTCATGTTCACAAACGGCGACCCTACATTGATGACAATCTGCACGCCGATCTTGCTGATCAACGCGGCAACAGCCGCACTATCCATGCCGTCGACGGTATGAGCATCAAACACGCCATCTTGTTTCATCGCCGCCTTATCATGCACGCTTTGAATGATAGCCTCACACTTAGACACAGTCCGGCTGGCGATATGAAGATCGCCGAGCACATCGTTGTTTTGCGCGCATTTATGCGCCACGACCTGTGCAACGCCACCAGCGCCGATGATAAGAACATTACGTTTCATGTATCCAAAAGACCTTTTCTATATGTTGTCACGACAGCGCCGCAGCAAAATCGTCATAATCAAAATCGCGCACCAGCCGCGTGGTACCGTCCAGTTCACGGATCGCAATGCTTGGCATCTTCACCCCGTTAAACCAGTTTTTCTTGACCATTGTGTATCCTGCGGCGTCTTGAAACGAAAGTCGATCCCCCGCCTTCAGTGGAGCGTCAAAGCGAAATTCACCAAAGATATCACCGGCCAAGCAGGATTTTCCGCAGATCATCCACTCATGGTCACCCGTATTAGGGGCCATCTTTGCGGGCTCACGGTAGATCAACAGATCAAGCATATGCGCCTCAATCGAGCTGTCGACAATCGCAAGGTTTTTGCCGTTATGCATTGTATCCAACACAGTGACCTCAAGTGTCGCGCCACCCGTAATTGCGGCCTCACCCGGCTCAAGGTAGACCTGCACGCCGAATGTCTGGGCAAATGCCTTAAGTCGCGCAGCAAGTCGGTCAAGCGGATATCCGACACCGGTAAAGTGAACGCCGCCACCCAAACTGATCCAATCCATGCCATGGATAACCGCGCCAAAACGGTCCTCGATTAGATTTAACATCTCGTCGAAACGCTCAAAACTGTCGTTTTCACAATTATTATGGAACATCAGACCACTAATCTGATTTGCTACCGCAGCGATCACTTTTGGGTCGTGCTCTCCAAGCCTGCTAAACGGGCGCGCAGGATCGGCCAGGTCAAAGTCAGAAGTGGAAACCCCGGGATTGACCCGCAATCCGCGCACATGCCCTTGCGACACTTCGGAAAATCGCGACAACTGCCCGATGGAGTTGAAAATTATCTTATCCGAACAAGCCAGCACCTGCGCAATCTCATGATCCGCATAGGCCACCGAATAGGCGTGGGTTTCACCGGGAAATTTCTCATGACCCAAACGGACTTCGAACAACGACGAAGATGTCGATCCGTCCATATATTCGGCCATAAAATCAAAGACCGACCATGTCGCAAAGCATTTAAGCGCTAACAAACATTTTGCCCCCGACGCCTCGCGCAGCCAAGCAATCTTTTCAAGATTGGGAAGTAAGCGGGACTTGTCGATAAGATAATAGGGCGTTTGCAAGGCAAGTACTTTCGCTGTGTCCACGTATATGGGTTTGGCATTATATTATATTGTAGGTCACAGATTCGAAAGGGACACAATAACTCCGTTTCAACAGGTGAGTCTCGAACCGCATCCGTCAGCCTTGGGAAAATAGCGTTTTCGCAGATTTGCGGAAAGCTGACGGCGGCTCCCCAACGGTTCGCGCAAAGTCGCGGCTGAAATTATAGGGATCCATATAGCCGCATTGCCTTCCAATTTCTGCAACCCTGTAATTTGAACGGGCAAGCATGTACTTGGCGGCATTAAGCCGTTCATTTCGAAGCCACTCCATCGGTGAAACTCCCAACTCGCGTTTGAACAGACGGTGAAAATGGGGGGCACTTGTGGATGCCAATTCAGCCATGCCCGCCACTGACCACTTGTGTGCGAGATCGTTTCGGACTTGGGTCAGGACAGTTCCCACCCGTGTGGTCTCAGTCGCTTTATCAACATCGGCTGGGCCAAGCAAAAGTGCAGCCAGAACATCCGCCACAAGGACCGTTGATCTGATCCCCTTCCTTGGTTCAAGTCCGCCGATATGCTGAAGAACCTGACGAAACGACGCCTCCATGTTAGGCGCTACATGGAATACTGGCGACGCCAAATCTGTGGTCTCGGCTTGCAACGCGTCCAACCCATGCCCGGTCATAGCAAACCAAATATAGGTCCATTCGTCACTGTTTGGGTGGCACCCATGCGCATAGTTCACAGACGTGTTTAACCATGTGACCGTCGCGGGTGTGACATCAAATTTGCGACCATCCAGTGACACCAGCCCCTTCCCCGAAATCGTAAAAATCAATGTATGATGGCTATAGCGTTTCGTCACGATTGGGTGCGCGGGGCGAAATGCGCTGATGCCTGCCGCGACGATTGCATAGGGAAATACCGTATCCGCCCGCGCCGGTGTGAAATACACAAGTTCTTCAATTGCTGACTGGTTTGGCTCGTATTTATGTATTTCCATAGATGATAGGAATATCCATCTATTTGATAGTTTCAAGCATTTACGCCGCTACCCCGTGCTGTAGTCTTGGTCTTCGTCCCCAAATCAAAGAGAGATAATTCATCCATGCCTCTTACATCTGCCGATCAACTTAGCTTTGATCCCCTGTCGCAAGCATTTGCCGCCAATCCATATCCGACCTACGCAGCACTGCGGGAACACGCGCATCCGTATTATTATGAAGATGTCGATACATGGATGTTGACGAAGATGGCCGATGTTGAACGCGTCGCTTTGGACAAGACGATGCTGCGCGGAACTGATGATATTTTAACCAACGCAGAGCGTAGAGCACAGCAACGCAAAATGAACTGGCACGACATGCCACATCACGAACGGTTCGTTCAATTCAACTTGCTGGAAAGCGAAGGTGACGTTCATGATCGGCTGCGCAAGCTGGTTTTCCGCGAATTCACACCTGTGATGATCCTGAAACAACGTGGTGCGATCCAAGCATTCGTTGATAAACTATTGGCCGAGCTGGCGGACCAAAACGAGATTGATTTTGTCGAAGATTTTGCCTCCCATATTCCGGGTCATATCATCGGACGGATGCTGGGGGTTCCTGATGAAGATTGCCCTCAGTTGCGGGTGTGGTCAGAAAACGTCGTTCGGTTTTTTAATGTCGGGTGTGATGACAACGACAAACGCATCGCCGAACAGGCGACCAAGGATTTTTACCTGTACCTTTTGGAACTGCTGAAGCTACGAGAAACCGCACCCCAAGACGACTTGTTAAGCCGGATGCTCGTCCAAAAACAAGACGGGCTCATGACCGAAGATGAATTGATTGCGACCAGCATGTTGATCTTGATGGCTGGTCATGGCTCGACGATTGATGTGCTTGGGTCTGGTATGCATTCATTGCTGAAGTTCCCTGACCAACGCACCAAATTACGTGATGATCCGAGCCTGATCAAAACAGCCGTCCAAGAAATGTTTCGCTATGAGGCGCCGCTTCCGTATTTTCACCGGTTCGCGACACAAGATTGCACCGTGGGCGGCCAAGATTTTAAGGCAGGCACACGATTTGGCTTGCTATATGGCGCAGCAAACCGCGACCCCGCGCGCTTTGACGCCCCTGATAAATTTGATGTGACACGCAGTCCAAATCGCCATGTGGCCTTTGGCGGCGGCACGCATTTCTGTCTCGGCAATCATCTGGCGCGTTTGGATATGGATGTGATCTTTACAACTCTTAATGAGCGGTTCACCGATATCCAACTCGTCGACGCGCACCCCGCGTATAAAAGTGGTCTTTCCGTGCGCGGCCCAAAATCGCTTCGGATCGCATGGCGTGCAGTATAAATTTAGGATCGAAAAATGACAAAAGTGACGTTCATCGAAGACAATGGAAACCGGATTGAAGCCACGGCGCAGATGGGTCAATCACTTATGCAGGTCGCCGTGAATGCAGGAGTGTCCGGCATTTCTGCTGAATGTGGCGGGGCCTGCGCGTGTGGAACCTGTCATTGCTACGTCGCAGACGGGTCCATTATTCTGCCCGCCCCAGATAGCGATGAGACCGATATGATCGAGTTTGTGATCGACCCAAAGGCAAACAGTCGGCTCAGCTGCCAAGTTGCGATCACACCCGATTTGGATGGGCTGGTGGTGCACATTCCTGCATCCCAAACTTAACCGGAGCCATAAGATGAAAACTATTTATACCTACGGTCACGCGCTCGAGCAGCGTAACCTAACCCTTGCAGATATTCTCGCCAACAAAGCGAGCGGCACCAAGATGACGCAAGTCACAGCTCAGAACGCCGAAGAAGCGGGGATTATTGCAGATCAAAATATCGACATGATCATCACCGGAAGCGATTGGCTCGTGGACGTGAGAAAAGGCGCGCCAACAACCTTCATCACGGCCGCACTGTTTGCCGGCCGCTTTATCACCAACGATGAAATTTTGGCGGGCGGGATCAATGCCGCAATGGCAGGTGCGGATTCCGTCTTAACGCCCAGAAGCATGGATGTCGTTGAATTGCTCGCAAAACAGGGGCTGTGCGTTCAGGGCCATGTCGGCATGGTCCCGTCTCTGTCCATTCGCTATGGCGGAATGCGTACCATCGGGAAAACGGCAGCAGAAGCCTTGGCGGTATTGGACGACATGCGCCGATTAGAAGATGCAGGTGCGTATGGATGCGAGGTCGAATGTGTGGCCCACGATGCGTTGGCCGAAATCTGTAAGCATACGTCGCTTGTTACCAGCTCAATCGGCGCCGGGGCCGCTGGTGACGTGATGTTCTTGTTCTTCGAGGATATCTGCGGCGAAACAGAAAACCCGCCACGTCACGCCAAATCATGGGGCGACGGTGCTTCAATTCGCAAGCAGTTAGATACTGAACGACGACGTGCAGTAAAAGGTTTCAAAGACGCCGTAGTGTCAGGCGCCTATCCCGACGCGGCCCATTCGGTCGGCATGTTGCCCAATGAAAAAGACATCCTGCTTGAAGCTTTAGATAAGCGAACTCCGCAATTGTGAAAACAGATTTGAACGTCGGTAGCTCTAAGTCGTGACATCCGTGGGAAAGCGAATACAAGCAAAAGAACGTTGGCTTTAACCTGTTGTGGAAAACGGAAATGACCGGATCATGAAAAAGGCTGAAGCGGACCTCAGGGTTGATTTTGTTACTGGTGCTGTCGCGCACCGACTGCGTTTTGGCGGTGGACGAGGTCAAGATATCGCAAAAGCGATGGGTCTGCGCGCAGGTAAAACGCCCATGATTGTTGATGCGACTGCGGGCTTGGGACGCGACTCGTTTCTGTTGGCATCACTCGGCGCACAGGTCGTCATGATTGAGCGGTCCGAAAAAATGCATGCCTTGTTGGCCGAGGGTATGAAGCGCGCCGAAAAAGAGGGCGGCGAACTTTGCGAAATCATTGGCCGCATGACTCTTTTGCATGGAGACGCCAAGGATTTGATTCCCGAGCTATCGGGCGAAGCAATATTGATTGATCCAATGCACCCTCCTCGCAAAAAATCAGCGCTGGTAAAACGAGAGCTACGTCAAGTTCGCGAGATCGTTGGCACAGACGATGATGCCGCTGACTTGGTGCGTATCGCGCTGGCGCATGCACAATATCGCGTGGTGTTAAAGTGGCCCGCGAAGGCTGACCCGATTGAGGGACTGCGGGCATGCACTCACCAAATTCTTGGAAAAACAACACGATACGATGTTTTCATGGTGGATAACGAGCACCGCGCGACTTAGGGACTCAACCCCCACCACTTTCAGCACAATCGGCCCTTCAAATGGTTAGCGGTGACGAAATTTCCGACATTAACCGAGGAAATTTTGCAAACTAGCGCATCAAACACATAAACTTGGTATTGTCATGAGACACTCTCGTATTTCGTGCAAAGCAGCCTCGACAAATAAATTTCACTTTGATAATAGGTAGCCAACCAAAAATACCAGATTCACCCTAAGATAGATTGATAAAACCAAATGCAGGTTAGTGTTCGCGACAACAATGTCGATCAAGCCCTTCGGGCTTTGAAGAAAAAGCTTCAGCGCGAAGGTGTATTCCGCGAAATGCGCTTGAAGGAACATTTCGAAAAGCCGTCTGAGAAAAAGGCGCGCAATAAGGCCGAAGCGATTCGCCGGTCCCGTAAATTGGCACGCAAAAAGTTAGAGCGCGAAGGTTGATCTAAACCTTACTGTTGCCTTGATGAAATTATCTCCCCTGCCGTCTGGCTTGGGGAGATTTGTTTGCCGGACCTAATCCGACCTTTGCCGAAGCTGATGGCAAAGGTACTCGCAAATCACGCCCTAAGACGAGGGCATGCTATTTGCGCTTAGTGAAACAGCTTTTCAAAATATGTGTGATTTGCGTCTGGGCGATCCCATTTTGCGTTCATCCGGTGCTCACTGTATGCGCCCTAGGTCACATTAAGAAACTTGCCAGACTCCAATCAATTATGCTGATTCACAAAAGATTCGATGTCTGATGCGGGCCGTGCTCCAGACAGTCGCGCTACCTCTTGGCCTTTGACGTAAAGGATCAAGAGCGGAATACCCCTAATCTGCAACCGCTGTGAAACGGCTGGGTATTGTTCGGTGTCAATCTTGGCGAAACGGGCCTTAAAACGTAACGTCTGGGCGGCCTTTGCAAACTCCGGCGCCATCGTCCGACAGGGGCCGCACCAAGGCGCCCAGTAGTCCACGATCAGTGGTATGTCATCGGACCGCACTGCCCTATCATGAGTTTGCACATCAACCGAAGCCACGTTTCCGCCAACGAGCGGCTTGGCGCATTTTGCACATTTAGGCCCAGCGTTGAGCTTGGCCACTGGTACACGGTTAGCTTGCCCACAGGACAAACACGCTATTCTAACGGCATCCATCGTCATCGCCTGTCCTCACTGTACAAAAATTCTGCGCCTCAGAAATTGCCGGAAAATTCAGTTGGAAACCTGTAACACGCCAGCCTAGGTAAATTCGTGCCTAAGCGACGCATTGATGGAACCATTCCCAGTCCACTTAAACACGTGCGTAAATAAAGAGAAAGGCTGTGTGGATTTGGGTGTGCTACGCCGTGGGGCCTTCAAGCAATCTCGGCTTGGAAACCGCGCATCGGTCGAGCGCTACGCAATTTTGTTCTCATGACGGGTTTGACTGGACGCACGAAATCTACGTCGCGTAGCGCCGCGCATAACGTCAGGTGCGCCGCTTCGATATCGTCCAAATTTCCGCGTAAAAGAGTGACAGGAGAAAGTCGACCCTTGATCCGCGCGGTCAGAACAGCGTCTTTGGATGGGGCTTTAGGGCGTCGGATGAAAACACTTTGAACTTCCGCCTGTGGGTAATGTGTGACGATCCGCGCATGGCCCTTGGAATTCAGTTTGCAAACCCAGAACTGTTTCTTGAGTTTGTCAAAGCCGACTTGCGGCTTGAACCCTCTGGTCGCAAATGCATACAGCGAAATCGCAATACCAACCGTCATCATTGACAAGCTGACACCGAAATTTTGGCTAAACAAAGGGATTTCAGGCAAAACGAGAAGAAGAAAAGACCCAAAAAGCAGGACACCGACGACGACACAAAGAGCCACCTCTGCGATTTGCCGCGCCGCGTCATGATTGCTTCGCTCTTCAATAATAAGCTTATTATCGGCGTCAAGAACATCAAGCGTGGTCATGTTGTGTTGTGACTGCCTTGGATATTTTGCCGATGACATCATGCTCTTGCTCCTAAATCCGCGTGTTTAGGAATTAGAGGCATAATTTGACCTGGAATTGACGACGACGTGTGCAGCTTGAGGTAAAATTGGGGCACATTTGACATAATTGTAAGAAATAAATCTGCGCAACGTGCCGTCCCGCGCAAAATTATAGGGTTTTGTTCGTTGAATACCAAACCGCGTCGATCCCCTTCATGGCGGCTGCGGTAACCAGGTAACTGCCTGACTAGTCTCAGTTTTCCTACCAGAAGCAATCGTCATACCGCACAAGTTCAGCAAAAAATGCAGTGAGGTTCGGCCAACTTTGGTTGGTCGTAAAGGCTGCTAATCTCAAACCTCTAAAGACAAATACCGCCAAGGTGAATTTAGTCAGCTTTACTGTAAGGAGTGGGCGGCAGATCCACCGTCCTTAGAGCCAATTCCCATGCTTCTTGTTTTTAAGACGATAAATTTACATAATTTAAATCATGCCCATCAGAACAAGAAATCATTCGCAAGCAGATCGCCCACATTTACCCCCAACAGAGTGATTGTGTTGCCTTGGCCGTCGTCGATAATCGCATTGCTTCCTGATTGGCTTAGATGGTTGTTAGTCAAGTCAGCGAAGTTTGTGATTCCGGAAACCGCACCAAGCGCAATTCTTTCTCCGGATTGCGAGATGTTGAAGTCAGTGATTGTGTCCTGACCAAATCCGTTCTGAAACACGAATGTATCTCCACCTGCGCCGCCATTCAGGCCGTCGATACCGGTCCCGCCGTTCAAGACGTCAGCACCAGCGCCACCAAATAGGAGGTCTTTGTGCGCACCGCCGTAAAGCTTGTCGTCACCAGAACCGCCGTAGAGCTTATCATAGCCGTTTTCGCCGTGAAGTATGTCTTTGTGCGCGCCGCCGTAAAGCCGGTCACCATCAGAACCGCCGTAGAGCGTGTCATAGCCGTTTTCGCCGTAAAGTTTGTCCTTTTGCGCGCCGCCGTAAAGCCGGTCACCACCAGAACCGCCGTAGAGCTTATCATAGCCGTTTTCGCCGTGAAGTATGTCTTT
>CAJXTP010000096.1 GCA_913061335.1 uncultured Loktanella sp. | reverse complement strand
CAATTGTGCCGATGTTAACGTGCGGTTTATTACGTTCAAACTTTGCCTTAGCCATGATGGCCTCCTTAGGTATTCGATTATGGGGTGGCGGGCGCGCCCGAAGGCGCACCACACATTATGCGTATTTGGCCTGAATTTCTTCAGAGATGTTAGACGGTACTGGTTCATAGTGGTCGAACTGCATCGAGAAGTTCGCGCGGCCCGAAGACATGGAACGCAGCGTGTTGATGTAGCCGAACATGTTCGCCAATGGCACCATTGCTTCGATAGCGATGGAAACGCCACGTGTGTCTTGACCTTGAACCTGACCCCGACGGGAAGTCAGATCACCAATGATACCACCTGTATGCTCTTCAGGTGTGATCACTTCGACCTTCATGATTGGCTCGAGAAGTTTTGCGCCAGCTTTGCGCATACCTTCACGCATACACATACGTGCAGCGATTTCGAACGCCATGATTGACGAGTCAACATCGTGGAACTTACCGTCAAGCAAGATCACTTTGAAGTCGATCACTGGGAAGCCAGCCAAAGGACCGTTATCCATAACGGATAGGATGCCTTTTTCGACGCCTGGGATGTATTCTTTTGGAACAGACCCACCAACAACTTTGGATTCAAACGAATAACCTTCGCCTGGCTCCGTTGGGATGATCGCCATCTTCACTTCACCAAACTGACCGGACCCGCCGGACTGCTTTTTGTGAGTGTAAGTGTGCTCAACTTCGTGGCCAATCGTTTCACGATAAGCAACTTGCGGTGCACCGATGTTCGCCTCAACTTTGAATTCGCGACGCATACGGTCAACGAGGATGTCGAGGTGAAGTTCGCCCATACCCTTCATGATGGTCTGACCAGATTCGATGTCAGTTTCCACGCGGAAGGATGGATCCTCGGCGGAGAGACGCTGGAGCGCGAGACCCATCTTCTCTTGGTCGCCTTTTGTTTTTGGCTCAATAGCGATCTCGATCACAGGATCGGGGAACGTCATTGTTTCCAAAATAACAGGATCAGACTGTGAACAAAGTGTATCACCAGTTGTCGTGTTCTTCAGACCACCCAACGCAATGATGTCACCAGCGAATGCTTCGCTGATTTCTTCACGGTCGTTGGAGTGCATCATCATCATACGGCCAACACGTTCTTTGTTGCCCTTAGTAGAGTTCATCATGTTGTCACCCTTTGACAGCGTACCGGAATAAATCCGAGTAAACGTCAGGGTACCCACGAATGGGTCGTTCATGATTTTGAACGCAAGGCCAGAGAATGCCATTTCGTCGTCTGCACGACGCGCAATGTCACGTGTTTCTGTCTCATCGCCCGGCTTAAAGCCCATGTAGTCTACAACGTCGAGCGGGCTCGGGAGGTAGTCAACAACAGCGTTAAGAAGCGTCTGAACGCCCTTGTTCTTGAAGGCAGAGCCGCCAAGTACAGGAACGAAAGCCAACGACAGGCATGCCTTACGGATCAACGCGCGCAATGTTGCGACGTCCGGCTCTGTGCCGTCGAGATACGCTTCCATTACGTCGTCGTCCTGCTCTACAGCAGCTTCGATGAGCTTTTCGCGACCTTCGGCAGCTTTCGCAGCCAAGCTTTCACGAATAGGTGCTTTGACCCAAGATGCGCCAAGGTCTTCGCCTTCCCACAACCATTCTTCCATGGTTACGAGATCAACGAGGCCTTCGAGCTCTGTTTCGGCACCGATTGGGAAGGAAACAGGAATAGCGCGCGCGCCAGTCCGGTCTTCAACCATATCAACACATTTCTGAAAGTCAGCGCCGATTTTGTCCATCTTGTTGACGAAAACCATACGCGGAACTTTATACCGGTCAGCCTGACGCCAAACGGTTTCAGTCTGCGGCTCAACACCAGCGTTGGCGTCAAGAACAACAATCGCGCCATCAAGCACAGCCAAGGAACGCTCAACTTCGATTGTGAAGTCAACGTGGCCGGGTGTGTCGATGATGTTCATGCGGTGCTTAGGTGAATCCGGATCAGTACCGTTTTCAGTGCGTTCCCAGAATGTCGTCGTCGCAGCGGAAGTAATGGTAATACCCCGTTCCTGCTCTTGCTCCATCCAGTCCATTGTCGCAGCGCCATCATGCACTTCGCCAATGTTATGTTCTTTACCTGTATAATACAGGATCCGCTCGGAACATGTGGTCTTACCGGCGTCGATGTGCGCGATAATACCAAAGTTCCGGTACAGATTGAGGGGATAGTCGCGTGCCATATCAGGTGCTTCCTATTACCAGCGGTAGTGGCTGAATGCTTTGTTTGCATCGGCCATTTTGTGGGTGTCTTCGCGCTTTTTCACGGCTGTGCCGCGGCCGTTGACCGCATCCATCAGCTCGCCTGCAAGGCGCTCTTCCATGGTGTTTTCGTTGCGCTTTTTAGCGGCAGCGATCAACCAACGGATTGCCAATGCTTCGCGACGCTCTGGGCGCACTTCAACAGGCACCTGATATGTCGCACCACCGACGCGGCGCGAACGCACTTCGACGGAAGGTTTGATCAGCTCGAGGCTTTCGTGGAAGACTTCCACAGGAGATTTTTTGATCTTCGCTTCAACGCGATCGAATGCGTTGTAAACGATACGCTCGGCGACGGCTTTTTTGCCATCGACCATGAGGTTGTTCATGAACTTAGTCAGAACAAGATCACCAAATTTTGCATCTGGCAGTACTACGCGTTTTTCAGCGGCGTGACGACGTGACATATTCTGATTTCCTTACTTAGGACGCTTCGCGCCGTACTTCGAACGACGTTGCTTACGGTCTTTAACACCTTGGGTATCAAGAACACCGCGCAGGATGTGGTAACGCACACCTGGAAGATCTTTTACACGGCCGCCACGGATCAGAACCACGGAGTGTTCCTGAAGGTTGTGGCTTTCACCTGGGATGTAAGAGATGACTTCGAAACCGTTCGTCAAACGAACCTTCGCAACTTTACGCATCGCGGAGTTTGGTTTCTTAGGAGTCGTTGTATAAACGCGTGTGCAAACGCCGCGCTTCTGAGGGCAACCCTCGAGGTGCAGCGACTTGGACTTGTTGACTTTTGGCTGGCGCGGTTTGCGGATCAGCTGCTGAATCGTTGGCATCGTTTGATGTTCCCATCTATTCACATGTTGGACAGACCAATTTGGCCTGCGATTTAAGGTGTATAAGGCGTTGCCGCATCACACATTTTCAAGCGCCATAGGCGCAAAACAAAAATTCCGCAGTCATTCCCTTACCGGAGGAATGGTGCGGTGGGTAAACAGAGGAACAAGACTAAAATCGCCCGGTTCTTGACCACTTTCAAATTTGATATCAGGTCAAAGAGGGAATTCCTCTCAAGCCCGGATGAGCGGCGTATAAAAGGAGTCGCGAATGCTGTCAACAGCGCCAAGCCTGATGAACGCGATGGTAACTTTTACGGCGTATCTAGTGCGTGCAAATCAGCGCCCCCAGCGCGATCCCGCCCATAGTTGAGGCACGTACACGGATTGGACGACAACAATGCAAGCAATTGGCCTTTGCCGTTTTTCATACCCTGCGTTGGGCGGCTTTCAAATCCGGCATGACACAACAGAAGATCGGATTGCGTTTCTTTATGCCGCTGAGCGCATCGAAGAGCGGCTGCGCCTATTTGAAACCGTCGCCCTGCCCTGCTTGGCGGCCCAAACCGATCCGCGTTGGGAGATGATCATTGTCATCGGGGATAGCCTGCCAAAACACTATTGCGACCGTTTGCGTGATCTGGTGGCGCGCATTCCGCAGATCAGCATTCAGATCCACGCGCCGCGCCCCCAGCGCGAAGTAATGAAAGAAATTCTCAACGCCGCCCGAACCGACCCAACCCAACCTTGCCTGCAATTCCGCTATGATGATGATGACGCCGTGTCGGTCGACTTTATCGCACGGTTCCGCGCAGCAGCCGATGATTGTGCGAGACTGAATGCCAAACATCAGGTCGTGGCCTATGACTGGCACAAAGGGTTCACGGCGCAATTTGGCCCTGCCGGAATTATGGCGCATTAGCTGCACTATAAGCAGTATGTTGCGTCTCTTGGCGTTCACGTCCTCGGTGGGTCGAATGCGACGATCATGAATTTCGCCCATCATCGGATTGACCGCTTCATGCCCATCGTAAGTTTTGGCGATACCCCCATGTGGATAGAGGGCCATAATGGATTCAACGATGCGCCGCCGAGACAAAAGGATAAGGCCCCGCTTGTCCCGCTGACACCCGAGCAAGTCGCAGAATTTCGGACCCGCTTTGCTATTGACGAAGGCGCGGTTATCGCTGCTTTTTCAAGCGAAGTTGCCGTTCGCGGTACAGCGTGAACAGCCCTGTCGTCACAACGATCCCTGCGCCAATTAGCGTAAGCGGCACTGGCCAATCGCCAAACACCGCCCATCCGATGATCAGTGCTGCAAGCAAGCCACTATACCGGAATGGGGCGACGAAACCGATTTCGCCAGTGCGCATGGCCGCCACAGAAAAAATATAGCCAAAGACGATGAACGCCATCGCGCCAAACAGTTGCAGGGTCGTCATCCCGCCCACGGGCACCCATGACTGCGTGGCCGTCACAAACGCACCTGTCAGCGTCACTGCGATTGCGGCCATCAAGCCCACCATGATTGATGGGACGTCCCGCGACATGCGCCGGACCACAAGATCGCGCAACGTGACGCAAGCAACGGCCCCAAGCGCGTAAACACTATAGATCGAGAACCCCTCGCCCCCGGGGCGGACAATCAGGAACACGCCAACAAACCCAACGAGAATTGCCATCAACCGGCGCCAGCCTAACATTTCGCCGAGGAATAACGCGCCCGCCAACGAAACAGTCAGCGGTAACACTTGTAGGACTGCCGTGACGTTTGCGATTGGCATGTGGAATAGTGCAGTCAGAAAGAACACTGTCCCGCCAATTTCAGCCGCTGATCGCACGCAGATCAAAACCCAATCTTTGCGGCGATAGCCAAATCGAAACTGGCCCGTGAAAATCGCCAAAGCAACCAAAACCGCCACGGTGCCAAGGCCACGCAGGAACAAAGCTTGAAATAATGGGATATCGCCTGACAGGCCCTTCATGAACGCATCGTTCACGGTGAACGCTACCATCGAGCCGGCCATCAATGCAGCGCCACGCATATTGTCGGAAAATTGCACCATCCCAAATCGGTAGCAGCGGTTGCGGATAGACGCCAGTGCTTGCCCGTGATTGATTATCGCTATGGCAGAGAAACAAAAATATCTAGTCGCAACCGGTATGCGCAACGAGGGGCCGTTCATCGTTGAATGGGTCTGTTGGTACCGGATGCTGGGATTCGACATTTTGGTGGCGACCAACGATTGCGCCGATCATTCCACTGAGTTGTTGGATTCCCTTGCGGATGCGGGCTGGCTTACGCACGTTCCCCATAATCCGCGCGTCGGGCAGCCGCCGCAGAGATCAACCCTGCGCAAAGTCATCAAACATCCGCTGACGGCTGCCGCAGATTGGACGCTGCATTGTGATGTCGACGAATTTTTGGTGCTGCACCAACATGACACGATTGCAGAGCTAATGGGACCGCCGCCCTATGACTTTATGGCGATGGTATTCAACTGGAAGTGCTTTGGCCAAGGCGATTGGGACTACTATCAAGATGGCATTGTGCACCGGCAATTTCGACGTTGTGGCATGGGGCATCTGCCGTTCAACAGATCGATCAAATCCATCCTACGCAAGCCTTTGGAATTTAACCGCCTCGGCGCGCATTTCCCGCACGGGTTTCAGGGCGACTGGTCTGATCCCGATAACCGTGTCGTATCCCCAAGCAGGGCAACATTGCCGCAGTTTCAGATCCGCGAGAACCATCCAATCCGCTTTTTAGAGCAAAAGCAGATTGATCATGATGTGGCACAGCTCAACCACTATATTCTGCGATCAAAAGAGAGCTATGACCACAAACAGGGCAGCCCTGCTGCGGGAAATCTAAAGGACCGCTACACCGAAGAATTCCACACACGCCACAATCGCAACGGTATGCGAGATGTCACTGCGTCGCGGTTCAACGACAGGTTTGCGAAAATTCATGCCGAGGCGTTGGCCTTGCCCGATGTCCTCCGGCTGCATCATATTTGTTGTGCCGATTATGTCGCGGAACTGAACAAGTCGGCGGGGACCGATCCCGATCTAGATGAGCGATACCAGCACCATTTGAAAGTGGCCGCACGGGTGGCCACAAATCGCGGCATGCATACAAAATAACGCAAAAGGCCCCCAGTTTTCACTGGGGGCCTTTTTCATTTAGGTCAGACGCGGTTTTATTCGTCGCGGCTTTCTGGTGCGTCAGCAGCGAACACATTATCGAACACGTCGCCACCAACAATATCGGACGGTGCAGGTGCAGCCAAAGCTGCTGCCTTCTCAGCCTCGATGCGGCGCGTTTCGACAACAACGCTGTCACGGCCAGCTGCGATTTTGCGCATCTGGCTTGTGGCACCACCGGTCCCAGCTGGGATCAAACGACCGACGATGACGTTCTCTTTGAGGCCGACCAGTTTGTCCCGCTTACCCTGAACCGATGCTTCGGTCAGAACGCGCGTTGTTTCCTGGAATGATGCCGCAGAGATGAACGACCGCGTCTGCAAGGACGCTTTGGTGATGCCCAACAAGATAGGCTCGCCAGTAGCAGGACGATCGCCACGTGCGATTGCCTTGTCGTTGGCTTCATCAAATTCGGCCTTATCGACGTTTTCGCCCTTGAGCAGAACCGTGTCACCGCTGTCTTGGATTTCCCATTTCTGGAGCATCTGACGCACGATAACTTCGATGTGCTTATCGTTGATCTTAACGCCCTGCAGACGGTAAACGTCTTGGACTTCGTCGATCATGTAGTCCGCAAGCGCTTCGACGCCCATAACCGCAAGAATATCGTGCGGAGCAGGGTTGCCGTCCATAATGTAATCACCCTTCTGGACGAAGTCACCTTCGACGACAGGAATGTGCTTACCTTTTGGCACCATGTATTCGACCTTGATATCCGCATCATCTGTGGACTCAATCGCGATACGACGCTTGTTTTTGTAGTCTTTCCCAAAGCGCACATAGCCATCGATTTCGGCGATGATCGCGTGGTCTTTCGGACGACGGGCTTCGAACAATTCAGCAACACGTGGCAAACCACCTGTAATATCCTTGGTCTTAGCACCCTCACGCGGAATACGCGCAATAACGTCACCAGCTTTGACTTCTTGGCCGTCCTCAAGGGACAGAACCGCATCCACGGACATGCCGTAGGATACTGGGTTACCGTCGTCTTTCAGAACAACTTCGCCGTCTGCACCGACCACGATGATCTTTGGTGCAAGCTCGTTGCCTTTTGGTGCCGCACGCCAGTCAGACACGATGCGCTGGGTCATACCCGTTGCATCATCCGTGTCTTCACGCAGCGCAATACCGTTGATCAGGTCGACGTACTTTGCAGTACCGGCCTTTTCCGCGATGATTGGCAGTGTGTATGGATCCCATTCGAACAACTTGTCGCCGCGCAAGATTTGCACGCCGTCTTTCGGGAATACCTTAGAGCCATAGCTAACCTTGTGCTTGGAAAGCTCTTCGCCATTCTCGCCCATGATCGACAGGGTCATTTTCCGGCCCATAACGACGTTTTCGCCTGCTTCGTTTTCAAGCAGAACAGCGTCGTCAAAGCGGACTTCACCAGACTGGGATGCTTCGAGGAATGACTGCTGGCCACCCTGTGCAACGCCACCAATGTGGAACGTCCGCATTGTCAGCTGTGTACCAGGCTCACCGATGGACTGTGCGGCAATAATGCCGACAGCTTCACCAAGGTTCACGCGGGTACCACGGGCCAAGTCACGACCGTAACACATTGCACAAACGCCATCTTCGGCTTCACATGTCAGCGGGCTACGGATGCGCATTTTTGCGACCCCAGCGACGTCGATCATGTCGGCCTTGCGTTCGTCGATCAGTTCGCCTGCTTCGACCAGTACTTCGTCTGTACCTGGTGTCAGGATTTCGTCTGCAGACACACGGCCCAGCACACGTTCCGCAAGCGACGATACAACCTCACCGTCGTTGACGGCAACTTCGGCTGTGATCGCACGTTCGGTGCCACAATCCACTTGGCGGACGATACAGTCTTGGGCAACATCAACCAAACGACGTGTCAGATAACCGGAGTTCGCTGTCTTAAGCGCGGTATCGGACAGACCCTTACGGGCACCGTGGGTAGAGTTGAAGTACTCAAGAACGGTCAGACCTTCTTTAAAGTTCGAGATGATAGGCGTCTCGATGATCTCGCCGTTTGGTTTGGCCATCAGACCACGCATACCGCCCAGCTGTTTCATCTGCGTAACAGAACCACGCGCACCGGAGTGGGCCATCATATAAACCGAGTTTGGTTCATTTTCAGAGCCATCTTCGGCACGACCAGTTGTGGAAATGGTGTTCATCATCGCATCGGTGACTTTGTCGTTACACTTTGACCAAGCATCGACAACTTTGTTGTACTTTTCACCCTGAGTGATCAGGCCGTCCATGTACTGCTGTTCAAAGTCTTTCACCAGATCGCGTGTTTCACCGACTAGTGGCCATTTGGTGTCAGGCACAACCATGTCGTCCTTACCAAACGAAATACCGGCCTTAAACGCTTCACGGAAGCCCATTGTCATAATCTGGTCACAGAAGATGACAGACTCTTTTTGACCGCAATACCGGTACACGGTGTCAATGATCTGCTGAACTTCTTTCTTGCGCAGCAAACGGTTGACCAACGCGAACGGTGCCTTTGCGTTCAACGGCAGCAACGCACCCAGACGCAAGCGGCCCGGTGTGGTTTCAAAGCGTGTCATCACTTCGTTGCCTTCACCGTCAACCTGCATCATGCGGGCTTGGATGTTGGCGTGCAGGTGAACTTCACCCGCGTCCAAAGCGTGCTCTACTTCGTCGAGGTTAGAGAAGGCCATGCCTTCACCCTTCATGCCTTCACGCATGATCGTGGTGTAATAGAGACCCAAGATCATATCCTGTGACGGCACGATGATTGGCGCGCCGTTTGCAGGCGACAGCACGTTGTTCGTGGACATCATCAGAACGCGTGCTTCAAGCTGTGCCTCAAGGGACAGCGGCACGTGAACAGCCATTTGGTCACCGTCAAAGTCAGCGTTAAACGCAGAACAAACGAGCGGGTGCAGCTGGATAGCCTTACCTTCGATCAGAACTGGTTCAAACGCCTGAATGCCAAGACGGTGCAAGGTCGGCGCACGGTTCAGCATGACTGGGTGTTCGCGGATAACCTCATCCAAGATGTCCCAGACTTCTGGACGCTCTTTTTCAACCAATTTCTTGGCTTGCTTGACCGTAGAAGACAGACCTTTGGCCTCAAGACGCGAATAGATAAACGGCTTGAACAGCTCCAAGGCCATCTTTTTCGGCAAACCACATTGGTGCAGCTTTAGCTCTGGCCCCGTCACAATGACCGAACGACCAGAGAAATCGACCCGCTTACCCAAAAGGTTTTGACGGAAGCGGCCCTGCTTACCCTTCAGCATATCGCTGAGGGACTTCAATGGACGCTTGTTCGCACCAGTGATGACGCGGCCACGACGGCCGTTGTCGAACAACGCATCAACAGATTCCTGCAACATCCGCTTTTCGTTACGAACGATAATGTCAGGTGCGCGCAGCTCAATGAGACGCTTCAAACGGTTGTTCCGGTTGATCACGCGGCGATACAGGTCGTTAAGGTCAGACGTCGCGAAACGACCACCATCAAGTGGGACCAGTGGACGCAGCTCTGGCGGGATCACAGGGATCACTGTCAGAACCATCCATTCAGGACGGTTACCAGATTCGATGAAGCTTTCGACGATCTTCAAACGCTTGATGATCTTCTTTGGCTTCAATTCGCCAGTGGCTTCTTTCAGGTCAGCACGCAGCTGCTCTGC
>CAJXTP010000095.1 GCA_913061335.1 uncultured Loktanella sp. | reverse complement strand
GTTAATCTAAATCGAATTTGGGCCCGTCTGAGCAATCAGGCGGGCCTTTTTCTTGCCGTCAACTCACCGTAAATGAAACAAAATCTTAACGACTTAGCGCCACAGTTCGGATTCATCACACTCTTAAGTTGATTTAACGAGGGTGATTTTGAGATGCCAATTACAACAGTTTACGACACCGAAAACCAATTCAGCTGGGACCAAAAAACTTCTAGCTATGACTATTACGACGTTATCGAATTTGTAAGTTACGTCTATGACAATGGCGTATCGTCAATCAGTTTCTATGAATTTGGAACGCTTTCGTCGATACAGACCGTGGACGTGGGCGCCGATGTGGGTACCCCCAATGTCGGTGGCGTTTTCAATTGGACAAGCCGCGGAACGCTTTATGATAACGGTGTTAATGCCACCGAGTCTTTCTATCCAAACGGCATGGTCGATCGTGTCATGTCAAACGATGATCAAGACACGCAAAATTGGTCATCAATGTCAGTCCAATATGAGGACAACGGTAATATTAACTACCGAGCCACGCTCCTTGATAACGAAATTTTGGTCGTCGCATTTTATACGGCCGGTGCTATCACGTCCAAACGCTATACCGATAATTTGGACATAGTGAATTGGGAGACAAAGGCAGTAAGCTTTGATCAGAGCGGCCAGCGAGACATGCTCGCATATATATTTGACGACGGAATTATACGCGAAACACACTATGAAAATACGGTGCGAACGAAGATTCACCAACATGACGATCTTGACGTAAAAAGCTGGCTTTATAACACAACGTTTTTTGCCCCTGATGGAACCGTTTCATCAAAAATAACAGGATATGATAATGGCATAAAACGGTCTGAATATTGGGGAAATGGTACACGGACCCAATCTAATTTCGAAGACACGCTTGACGTCAAAGGGTGGACCGAGATTGTCACAACTTACGATGCGGCTGGTCTGCGCTACACGAAAACCACGACTTATGACAACGGGCTTGTAAGGGGTGAGCAATGGGCGGATGGACAACGAGTATCTATTGATACTCAAGATACGTTGGACGTGAAAAATTGGCTCAGTAGTACCACCAACTTTGATGCTACAGGCGCGATATCTGAACGTGTGACTGTCTTTGATAATGGCGTCGAGCGCACAGAATCCTTTGCCGAAAGTGGTGTCCGCACGGCAATATCATCGGCGGATGTCGGCGACGCATTTGCATGGGAAACCAGAACAATCACCAATAACGCGAATGGCACGCGTTCACTGTTTGAAACGGTTATGGACAGTGGCGATCAGATCATTTTTGCATTTCAAGCTGAGGACGGCCATCGCGATTGGCGGCTCCAAGTTGACGGCGATAACAGCAGTGATTGGCTGTTCCGCGTGACGGAATATGATGTCGATGGGATCAACCCCGTTGTGACAACATATGACACCTATGCGGCCCTGCCAGAGCTATACGCAGACTATGTGCCCGATGAATTGATTTAGCAAAGCTTCGGCAACGGTGGCATCGTATTTGTCTTGGGATAGAACAGAAAGGGTTACGATGCCGCCGTGCCGCGGATTGGCTAACCTGATAATTGTCAGGGATCCAACCCGCTATTCCCGGGCCTTAGGCCACCACTCACGGAACATGTTAACGGTGACATTGATATGCATTTTGCAAAAGTCGGGTATTCCATACTTTTATGCGTTTTCAGTATTTTATTTCCTAAATATCAACAATGAACATCTGGTTGTAGAATGCCGCTTTCATCACTGCTTGGGCTGTCGTCTCTACATCTAGGGCTTCACGCGCCAATCGCAGGTGCTTTTCAACCGTTGCCGAGGTCAAATCCAATATCACAGCAATGTCTTGGGTGGTTTTCCCGTCGCCAACCCATTGCAGCACTTCATTTTGCCGTTTCGTCAAGCGGCGCAAGCCGGAGTTTGGCAGGGTCAACAATTTGAGGTGCATCACGTTGTTTGCCACAATAAGCGCGTCGCTGTGATTTGCCCAAATTTGTTCAACTTGGTCTTGATTGATCCCCGGTTTGGCCGTCAGTGCAATCGCGGCCTTAGTCCGCACGGATACCGATTTAAAGCTGATCGTATACCCAGCGGTCACCATCATCTTGCGGTTAAAATCGACCACCTGCTGTTCGCGTGCAGATAGATTTTCGGACAGCTCCATATCCTGCAACCACCGCCAGCTGCAGGCACCGTCGTTTGCCAGCGCCCACTGCACCATAGGCGCATTTTGTAGCATGCCTTCGCCCAAAAACACCTTAATATAGGCCGGATCGTGGTTGGTCAGTAAAACCCAATCCTGCGGATCACCCAGCGATGTCGTGGTTTTATGGCGGGTATAACCATAGATCAGCCGGTCAAAGCCAAAGGTCGCCATATAATCCGTGTGAAGGTGCCAAAGCTCCTCTACGGTCGCTGCACTTGTTAGTGCAGCCAGATGCGCTGTGTGTTGTGTCATAAATCCCTCGTGTGCCAAATCTGGCAAGCCCCGATCCCATAATTGCACCGTAAAAATACAGGCTAACAGCATTCCTAGTTCAATGACAAAGCCTTTGCGCTGAACGCTTGTTCTTTGCCGGTTTTACGCAGACAATATGCAGCGCGCGCAAAGGAACAGGCCAACCCGATGAATGACATTTTACAAGGGCTCTCGGCTGCCTTTTGGTTGGTTGTCAGCCTTGACGCAGAGCTGATCGATATCAGCCTGCGATCACTGCGTGTCACGCTGACTGCGCTGTTCATTTCTTGCATTATTGCCGTACCTCTTGGCGCATATTTGGCGGTGCAGCGGTTTCGGTATCGTCGGTTTGTTATCGCTGGGATCAATGCGCTAATGGGGTTGCCGCCCGTCGTCGTTGGACTGGTCGTTTACTTACTACTGTCGCGGTCAGGCCCGTTCGGCGTGCTTGGTTTGCTGTTCACCCCCACCGCGATGATCATTGCCCAAGTTATCATCATCACACCGCTGATCGCATCGATTGCGCACCAAGCCATAAGAGAGCTGTGGGCCGAATACCACGATCTTTTGATTTCCTTGAATACAACCAAATGGCAGCGGATCAAAACATTGATTTGGGATGGGCGGCGCAACTTGCTAACTGCCGCATTGGCTGGTTTTGGACGGGCCATTGGCGAGGTCGGCGCGATCATGATCGTGGGGGGCAACATCGACAACGTCACCCGCGTATTAACCACTGCAATAGCGTTGGAAACAGGCAAGGGTGACTTTGCGTTGGCGCTTGGTCTGGGGTTTGTATTGATCGGGTTAAGCATGATTGTCAGCGTCACGATCCACAGCCTATCACGTACTGAACGGGAGGGACGCTGGTGACCCAAATGCTGCCTTTAGCGCTGACAGATGTGACCGTACGCCGGCGCGGCAAACGGATAATTGGCCCCGTGACGCATAGATTAGAACAAGGCCCGCCGACGATTGTTATTGGTCCAAACGGATCTGGAAAGACCACGCTGTTACGCGTGATGCACGGGATTGAACGTATTAATGCGGGGCAGGTCGCATGGACCCATGACGCCCCCGACCAGCAAGCCTTTGTGTTTCAAAGCCCGATTGTGCTGCGCCGTTCAGTCGCCGAAAACCTTGCCTATCCGTTACGATTGGCTGGTGTGGATAAGGTCGAAATTACGTCGCGCGTCACAACTTGGCTGGCGCGTATCGGGTTGGGTGCATTTGCCAACACGGCTGCAACTCGGCTGTCGGGGGGCGAACGGCAAAAACTGGCGATTGCACGCGCCTTGATCCGCACCCCGCAGGTTTTGTTCCTTGATGAACCCTGCGCAAATTTGGACGGCCACACAACACGCGAGATTGAGGCGCTGTTGTCCGAGACCGCCACCGCAGGCACACGACTGATTATGGCCACGCATAACATGGGCCAAGCCCGCCGTCTTGCGGGTGATGTCATCTTTATGCTGAACGGTAAAATACACGAATGTGGGGCGGTAGATTACATTATGAACACGCCACAAACACCTGAACTAAAGGCGTTTTTGCAAGGAGATATCGTCACATGATCCGCGACTTCATAGCTGTTTTAGCGATGCTCGTTGGCACCGTAGTGGCGGCAGAGGACATGCGCCTTGCCGTGACCACATCGTTTGATAACTCCGGTCTGGCAGATATCCTGATCCCCCAAATTAAGGCCGATACTGGACTGGATGTGCAACTTTTGGTCGTAGGGACAGGGCAGGCTTTACGGCTTGGGGCTGCGGGTGATGTCGACGCTGTTTTGGTTCATTCACGCAGTGCCGAAGATGCTTTTTTGGCGGATGGCCACGGCACCCACCGCAGAGAAATCATGTACAATGATTTCGTTTTGGTCGGCCCTTCAAGTTTGGGGGTTGTTGCTACAATCACCCAAGCAATGTCCGTGCTAGCCGCGATAAATGCCCCATTCATTAGCCGTGGTGACGACAGCGGCACCCACAAAGCCGAGCAGCGTCTTTGGCAAGCTGCGGGCCTAAACACCGCTGAATTTGGCAACTGGTATCGCTCCGTTGGGGCAGGGATGGGCGCTGCGCTGAACACGGCCAGCGCAATGGATGCCTATGTAATATCGGACCGCGCCAGTTGGCTGAATTTTGGGAACAAGGGCAACCTTGGGATCGTTTTCTCTGGTGATCCCGCGCTGTTTAATCAATATGCCTATCTGCCTGTGAACCCAGACAAAGGTAAAAACATTCGTCATTCCAGCGCCTTGCAGCTTGAATCTTGGCTCACCAGCGATCGCGCCAAAGCATTGATCAACGGCTACCAAATTGATGGCCAACCGCTGTTCGTTTTCAACGCAACGCCTTAAGCGCGCATATTTTCACCTTCGTCAAAGCACAAGGCGTGTTTCAGCCGATAGCTTTTTGCCCCATACGCGCGCCTTTGCGATAGGCTGGCCCAATTGTTGTGGTTGATCTTAGATCGCGCAATCTATGGGGTCGAGTCCATGTATTATATTACATAATACTGATTATACGACTATCGGATACAGAACGGCGCGCGCTACCCCCAACTGCGACTCTTGTTAGAAAACAGTAGTTTATCTAATGAGAGGAATCGGTATGGGAACGACTTATACGCAGTTGAGTATCACAGAACGACGCAGAATAGAACGCTGGAGACACGCAAAAGTCCCTGTCGATGAAATGGCCAAGGTTCTAAAGCGCTGCAGGTCGACGATCTTTCGCGAGCTGAAGCGCAATCATTTCAGCGATGAGAGCATGCCCAAACACGGCGGTTATTACGGTGCCGCTGCGCATCTGATGCAGGCGGATCGACGCGCACGGGATCGCAAACTGATTAAACACCCTGAACTGTGCAAACGTGTGATCGAACGGATCAAGGACGGCTGGACGCCCGAGCAGATTGGCAACTGGATGATCCAGGAACAAGCGCCACTGCGGGTCTGTCAAGAAACGATCTATCGCTACATCTACTCACGCGAAGGCATGCGTGATGATCTATGGTGGTATCTGCCAACACACCGTGTCGCCCGTCGCCCACGGCGCACCAGAAGACGCAGAGAACCCAAATTCCACCGCGATGTCAGTATCCTGTTCCGTCCGGATGATGTCGCACACCGCCGTCAGTTTGGTCACTGGGAAGGCGATTTGATGCTGTTTAAACAGAAGCTTGGACAAACAAACGTGACGTCGCTGGTCGAACGCGTCAGCCGGTTCACGGTGATCCTAAAAAACCCAAGCAGACGCACTAAGCCAGTCATGGGAAAGATCATCAAAGCGATCAAAGATCTGCCGCTTGTCGCACGCAGATCCATCACTTTTGATCGGGGCTCCGAATTCATAAACTGGCCACATCTTCAGGCTGAGATTGGGACCCAAACGTGGTTCTGTGATCCCTCCTCACCCTGGCAAAAAGGGACCGTTGAAAACACCAACCGGCGCGCCAGAAGATGGCTCCCTCGCAAGCGCGACATCAGATCGATGACGGATCAGGACATGAAAGAGATCTGCGATCGCCTCAACAACACGCCTCGAAAATGCCTCGGCTGGAAGACACCCGCCGAGGTGTTCCGCGAAAAGATGATGGAGGAAATGCGATGAACGCCCTACCCTGAACCCAATAAGAGTCGCGGTTCAGGTGTCGCGCACAACGGCGCGGGCTACCTTCGGCTGCGACTCTTATTAGAAAACAATACGTTATCTGACGAAAGAAAACGATATTGGAACAACCTATACGCAGTTAGGTATCACTTAACGACACAAAGTAGAACGCAGGAGGCACGCCAAATCGATATTACCGAGGAGGCAGTCGCACGGCTCCATCCAGTCGTATCACAGTTCCGTTCAAGTACGGGTTTTCTACGATGTCGCCAACAAGTCGCGCAAATTCTGATGATTGCCCAAGCCGCGCTGGAAACGGAATGTTTGCAGTTATCTGGTCCGTGACCTCTGCGGGCAATCCTTCCATCATCGGTGTCATAAATAGCCCAGGCGCAATGGCCATCACGCGGATACCTGATTGGGCAAATTCACGCGCTGCAGGCAGGCTCATCGCCGCAATACCGCCCTTGGACGCCGCATAGGCCGCCTGCCCCAATTGACCGTCCTCATAGGCTGCGGACGATGTATTGATGATCACGCCGCGCTCGTTGTCGCGCAATGGATCAAGGTCCATCATCGCTTGGGCGCCATACGTCATGACGTTATAGGACCCGATCAGGTTGACCCGAATGACTTTTTCAAACGTGTCGACTGAGGTTTTACCGCCGCGCCCCACAATGCGCGCCGCGTCCGCGACCCCCGCGCAGTTTACAACTATGCGCGGCGCAGTCCCAAAATGGATCGTCATCGCTGTGATCGCTGCAGCGACAGCCTGTGCGTCACCCACATCAGCCTGAACTGCAAACCCACCGACGTCCTGCGCGACGGCATTAGCTTTGTCGATATCATGGTCAAGGATGCCAACTTTCGCACCGTGATCTGATAAGTAACGCACCGTGGCCGCTCCCAATCCACTGCCGCCGCCTGAAACACACGCAATTGCGCCATCAATTTCCATTATAGTTCCTTTTCAACATGTTATGATGCGAACCTTATCTATTCCGGTTCTGAAATCTGGTGTGAAATGGATGCTAATCCATCGATCTGGCCTGTAATGGCATCGCCAGTAACGACGGCTCCAACGCCTGCGGGTGTACCTGTCATTACCAAATCACCCGCGTTTAGATGATAGTATTGCGACAGATGGCTGATGATCTCATCGACGGCCCAGACCATGTCTGTCAGCAGTGCGTCTTGGCGTGGCTCGCCGTTGACCTGAAGCGCGATGCGCTGCGGCCCAAGCGGCCCTATGTCCTGTTTGGGCGTGATCGCACCAACGACCGCACTGTTCTCAACGTCCTTACCAAGGGACCACGGTCTACGCGCATCTTTGCCGTCTTGCTGGCGGTCGCGGCGGGTCATATCAAACCCGCAGGCATAGCCAAACACGGTGTCCATTGCCCTGCCCCGTTCCACCCGAAATGCAGGCTTTCCTAGCGCGATCACAAGTTCCATTTCATGATGATAATTCGATGTGCCAGCCGGATATGGAACGGTTTCGCCACTTTGACATATAGCCTGCGCAGACTTGGTGAAATACCACGGGGCTTCTCTGTCGACTTCACCGCCCATTTCAGCCGCATGAGCCACGTAGTTGCGGCCAACGCAAAATATCCGCGACACGGGGTACATGTCGACGTCCCCCACAATCGGTAAAAGCTGCAATTTTGGGGCTGGGAATTTTAATGTTGGCATGGGTCGTCCTTTAACACGGTAAATCTATCGTGACCTGACGGACAACTTTGGTCAATCACACTGTGAAACCCAAAACCGGTAGCCTATATTATGCGCAATCCAACAGCGTATAAGGCGTAGATATGACAAATGCAGATATTGGCCTCATTGGCCTTGGCACCATGGGCGCGGCCCTTGCGATGAACATCGCGGACAACGGGTTTGATGTTGCGGTCTGGAACAGGACCACACGTGTGACACATGAGTTTGCGAACAATGCCGGCGACTTATCTAGTAAAGTTCATCCGACTGATACGCTCCAAGATCTCGTGGCGAGCCTGTCGAAACCGCGTGCAATAATTTTGATGGTCCCAGCTGGCGATCCCGTTGATCAACAAATTGCAGCCCTGCGCCCGCTTTTGGATGATGATGACCTTATCATTGACGCAGGCAACGCCAATTTCCACGAAACCAACCGCCGTGCCCGTGAAGCCGGCGATCTGCCGTTTTTGGGCATCGGTGTTTCTGGTGGTGAAGAAGGCGCGCGCTTTGGCCCGTCAATCATGGGAGGTGGCAAACGCGCGTTTTGGGATCGCGTATCCCATATCCTTATCGCGATTTCAGCCAAGTATGACGACACGCCCTGCGCTACATGGATGGGCAACGAGGGTGCAGGCCATTTCGTAAAAGCCGTTCACAACGGGATCGAATACGCTGATATGCAAATGATTGCAGAGACTTACGGCGTGATGCGCGACGGCATGGGCATGGCTCCTGACGCCATTGGCGATACGTTCGCCGCATGGGACGACGGTACGCTTGATTCTTACCTGACTGAGATTTCGGCCAAAGTTGCTAAGGCGACAGACCCCAAAACCGGTAAACCGATGCTTGATGTAATCGTCGACGCAGCGGGCCAAAAAGGCACTGGTCGTTGGACTGTGATTGAAGCACAACATCTGGCGACACCAATTCCGGCGATTGATGCGGCTGTCGTCGCGCGCAATCTGTCGTCTCAGTTGGACAAGCGCGCACAGGGCGAAGCATTATTTGGGGCCGCACCGCAGCCTATTACGGATATTTCCCTCGCTGATCTAGAAGGCGCGTTGATTGCAGGTAAGATCATCTGTTACGCGCAAGGCTTTGAAATGATGCGTAAAGCATCAGGTCAATTTGGATGGACCCTGCCCTTACCTGACATCGCGCGGGTTTGGCGCGAGGGCTGTATCATTCGGTCCAAAATGTTGAACGATATGGCGGATGCGTTGACGAATGACGCTGACCGGAACCTGATGTTTGCACCGTTCTTTGCGGATTTATTACGCGCGAACCACGACGCACTGCGCCGCGTTGTTGCCGCAGCGGCCCTTGGGGGCGTGGCAATGCCTGCGTTATCGTCTGGGCTTGCGTATTTTGATGCGATGCGGACAGCACGAGGCACTGCCAATATGATTCAAGGTCAGCGTGATTTCTTTGGTGCACATGGGTTTGCACGGGTTGATGGCGGAACTGGACACCACGGACCTTGGGGCGCTTAACCCAAAGAATATCCCGCGCCGCGCACCGTGCGGAGCGGGTCACTGCCATATAGCGGTATTGTCACTTTTCGGGCGTGCCTATTCCGGCATTTAACCTGTGACCAGAATTGTTAGGCCAATTAGCAAAATCATTGTGCATAAACATCACATTAATGTGTCGGTGCAGAATTACTATTGGAATCACACAAAACAAAACTATGGCTCTATGCATTTACGTATCATAGTCGTCACTAACTGAAGCGGATGGAACAAAGAAGCGAGTTCATGACCATGCATGAAGTGAATCGCGGTGCAGCGTCGCTCCACGTGTTTCCTCGGACCCGTGTCAAAAGCACGCTTGTTGTCGGTGACATCGCATATTGGAAAGCCCAAGGACGTTGCCTGCCAAAGATGGATCGGCTCCGTTTCATCGATCTGGATGCGTTGGATAAGACGGTCATCGAAGATCTAGCTCCCGATATAGTCTTTTCACCGCTATTTAGCGCATACTTTGACGCTATTGATGTCGCCCGCGTTCTTAATAAACTGGCCTACAATGGCCCGTACCGCGCCGTTTCTATCGAATTGCCTGATCCAGAACTCGTTCGCAACGAAATTCGCAGATGTGCGCCCAACCTCGACTTTGACCTCGTATTGCTGCCGGAGTTATTGCAACACAACTAGCTGACGGTCGCCTCCGCAGCGGCGGTCATCTCGCGGATAAGCAGGTCTACATCCTCAATCCCAAC
>CAJXTP010000094.1 GCA_913061335.1 uncultured Loktanella sp. | reverse complement strand
CAGGGCGCACGGCCGATCAAAAGCTGGATCGAAGTCGAGACAACGGTGCTATTGCGCGGGCGGTCACCTTTGCGGATGGATTGGCATGTGTCGGACAGGTCTGGCAGGCACTTGTTCTTTAATTTCATCATCGAAGGCGTGAATATGCTGTTGACTGAACGGGCAGAGGTCGGCGCGATGCTTGACCGTCAGCGCGGCGATCTAGGTAAACTGACCGCTGAAATGAACGCGGCATGATCCGGCTGGCCATCGCATGTGCGGTCCTGCCAAACCTTGCGCTGGCTGGGCCGTTTGACGGCGTCTATAAACAAACCGCAAACGCGGAATGTTTCCTTGTTGGTGTCGACGGCGGATCGCTGCAGATCAAAGATGACATCTTTTACGGCGTCGGTATGGAATGCCGGATGGCAAGTCCGGTGCAGGTCGTCGACATGGATGCGACGCTTTACACCATGCAATGCGCGGGCGAAGACACTGTCTGGTCCGAGCGTGCGATGCTGATGGACGACAAAGAATCTGGCGGCCTTATTATGGTCTGGAACGGCTATGCGTTTCGGTATGACCGCTGTGCGGATGACGCCAACTAGTCAATTTCCTTCAAGGATACCGTTGAGCACATCCATCAATACCTGATCGGCGATCTCGTCTGTGGTTCCACCACCCAAAACTGTGCCGCTTGTGGTGTTTCCAGGGGCTTGCATCGGCAATGGAGTTGGTTGCTGGTCAGCCAAAACACGGGTCATAGTTTCGCGCCAAATATCCGCAGGAAGACCGCCACCCGTCACGCCAGTCAAGGGCCGGTTGTCGTCGTAACCCATCCAAACGCCGGTTACATAATCGCCAGTGAAGGCAATGAACCACGCATCGCGTGCGGCTTGGGTCGTGCCGGATTTACCGGCAATGTCCCAGCCGTCGATTTGGGCGCGCCTGCCGGTACCTTCCGCCACAACCCGCGACATCATCCACGTCAGTTCACGCGCGGCCTTTTCTTGGATCACACGTTCACCGATGCCGGTGCCAGTGCTGTCCATCAACGGTTCGTCGTCGCCCTGAAACCGCAATTCCACCAGCCCGTAAGGGGTCACGGATGATCCGCCATTCAGAATACCTGCAAATGCACCGGTCATTTCGATCAACGTGCTTTCTGACACGCCAAGCGCCAGCGCAGGACCCGCGGCCAGATCGCTTTCAATGCCAAAGCCAGTGGCCACATTGCGCACAATTTCGCGGCCCATCTGTTCGGACAAAATGACTGCGGGGATGTTGCGGCTTTCGACCAAGGCTTGGGTCAGCGTGACCGGCCCCTTGAATTTTCGGTCATAGTTGGCGGGGCACCATTCGCCCGATCCGCGCACGGTCCAACACGTTGGCGCATCATCGACCAAATCGTTGGGCGACATGCCAAGGTCCAATGCGGTGGCATAAACGAATGGTTTGAACGCCGATCCGGTTTGACGGCGGGCTTGGGTGGCGCGGTTGAACGCACCTGTCACAGTATTGTCGCGACCACCGACCATTGCGCGCACAGCGCCGTCGGCAGACATGACAACAATCGCGGCCTGTGCCTGCGACCCTGTTGTGACCTTATTGTCAAACACCCACTGCAATCCGTCCTCGGCAGCGCGTTGAATGCGCTGGTCGAGGGTCGTTTTGATAATGACATCTTCGGTCGTGTTGCGGGTGAAAAATTCAGGGCCAGATGCCATGACCCAATCAGCGAAATAACCACCGGCCTTTTGTTCGGCTGCTGCTGACAATGTCGCTGGGTTCGCGCGGGCCTCTGATGCGGCGGAATTGGACAAATATCCTTGGGCTTCCATCAAACCGACAACAACGGCTGCATATTGCTGAGCGCGCACAAGATCGCGGGTTGGGGCGCGGCTGGACGGGGCGGGCAGCAGGCTTGAAAGCATCGCGCCCTCAGCCGGGGTGACTTCGGCGGCGGATTTGCCAAAATACCGCTGTGCTGCGGCCTCAAACCCACGGCTACCTGCGCCCAGATAGGCACGGTTCAGATAGATGGTCAGGATTTCGTCCTTGGTATAGGCGACCTCCATGCCCATCGCGTAGACCGCCTCTTTGACCTTGCGCCATAGGGTCGTGCGGCGACAGTCGGCCTCATATTCGCGCTCGGACGCCCAAGTGTTCGGGTCGTAAGGGACGCCGAGGCACAACAGTTTGGCGACCTGCTGGGTGATGGTGGACCCACCGTTGCCAGACAACGGACCGCGGCCTGCACGCAAGTTGATACGCACAGCCGATGCAATCCCGCGCGGTGAAAGACCAAAGTGGCGGTAGAACCGTTTGTCCTCTGACGCGACAACCGCATTTTTCAGATGGGCAGACACTGTGTTGGTCGTGATCATGCCGCCGAACTGATCGCCACGCCACGCGTAGACCGCGCCAGCTTCGTCGGTCATGGTGACAGATCCGCGCGCACGGCCATCAATTAGCGTATCAATGGGCGGCATTTGGCTGGCAAAATAATAGATGCCGATGCCAAGGATCACACCCAACACGACCGCCCCGCGCCACATCAGTTTCCAGATAAGACGCAGGACAAAACCGATCGCAGCCTTAATGGTCGCGACCAACCAACCAATGGGGCCACGTGAAGGCTTGCGCTTGGCAGGCCTACGCTTTGCTGCTGGCTTCTTCTTCGGGGCCGTTTTGGAATAGCGCTTATCCGCCACAAGTGGCCCGCGTTTTTTGTTGTTACTCATGCTCTGCTCACTGACATTTGTGTCTGTTTTTTCCATTGATAGCCTGTTGCGTCCGACTTGTAGAGAGCCGCAAATCGGTCACGCCAATTTTGAACACGCTCAAATACTAAGCACCACAGTCAATTTGTGCAAAAATTGTGCAATTACGCAGAGTCTGCATGGAAATCTTACCCCTGAATCATTGCTGCACCTGCAGCATCGCGGTTGTTTGTCCGTCAAGCAGGCCGCGCAGATGCAGGCCAGCATCAGACCCGCGAAGGGGAACACACGTGAAAATGATCATCGCAACTATCAAACCGTTCAAGCTCGAAGAGGTTCGCGAAGCGCTGACCACCGTGGGCGTGCGCGGCATGATGGTGTCAGAAGTAAAAGGGTTCGGCACGCAGTCGGGCCATACAGAAATTTACCGTGGCGCTGAATATGCCGTGAATTTCGTGCCCAAGGTCAAGCTCGAGATCGTCGTGGCCGATAGCATGGCCGAACAGGTTGTCAGCACCATCGCCACAACCGCAAGGACCAACAAAATCGGCGATGGCAAGATTTTCGTGCTCGACGTTGAAGGCGCTATGCGGGTTCGCACCGGTGATATCAACGACGACGCACTGTAAGCAGATAAAGAGGGAAGACACACAATGACACTTCAGAAAACAATGATGGTCGCCGCAGCCGCAACGCTGCTCCCGACGCTCACGCTGGCCCAAGACGCCGCCGCGCCGACCTTTGACGAGATCGGTCCGTATATTTTGACAACCCTGCTGTTCCTTGTTGCAGGTTTTCTCGTGTTTTTCATGGCTGCCGGTTTTGCCATGCTAGAGGCGGGCCTCGTGCGGTCCAAGAATGTGGCGATGCAGTTGACCAAGAATATCGCGCTGTTTGGCATCGCATCCATCGCGTACTGGGCGATCGGTTTTAACCTGATGTATCCAGGTGACGCATGGTCCATCGCGGGTTGGTTGGGTCCATTCTTTGCGGTCACAACGCTCGAGCCAGTTGGTCTTGCAGCAGCGGACGCTGATCTTGGGTATGCATCTGTGGCATCCGACTTTTTCTTTCAGTTGATGTTTGTTGCGGCGACCGCGTCCATCGTTTCTGGCGCGCTTGCGGAGCGTATCAAGCTGTGGCCATTCCTTGCCTTCGTTGCGATCCTGACGGGTGTTCTTTACCCAATCTCTGGATCTTGGCAGTGGGGCGGCGGTTGGTTGTCGCAGGCTGGTTTCTCTGACTTTGCTGGGTCGACGGTCGTTCACTCTGTTGGTGGCTGGGCTGCGTTGGCTGGTGCGATCGTGCTGGGCCCACGTTTGGGCAAGTATAAAGATGGCAAAACCATTCCAATGCCGGGGTCGAACCTTGCGCTGGCGACATTGGGTATGTTCATCCTGTGGCTTGGTTGGTTTGGCTTTAACGGTGGATCGCAGCTTGCTGCTGGTACTGTTGGCGACATCACAGACATTGGCCGTATCTTTGCGAACACCAATATGGCGGCAGCATCCGGTGCGGTTGTTGCACTGGCCGTTACGCAGATCATGTACAAAAAGGCTGACCTTACAATGGTCCTGAACGGCGCGCTTGCTGGTCTGGTATCCATCACGGCAGAGCCGCTTGCACCAACGTTGTTTGGCGCGCTTTTGACCGGTGCGGTTGGTGGTGTGATCGTCGTGATCACTGTTCCGCTGCTGGACAAGTTCAAGATAGACGACGTTGTTGGCGCCATCCCTGTTCACTTGGTTGCAGGTGTCTGGGGGACGCTGGCTGTTGGCTTCTATACAGGCAACTTTGGTGCACAGATATTGGGTATCGCGGCCTATGGTGTCTTCACTTTCGTAGCCAGCCTCGTGATCTGGTACATCTTGAAAATGGTCGTTGGTATCCGCGTATCTGAGGACGCTGAGATCAACGGTTTGGATATGTCCGAGTTGGGCATGGAAGCTTACCCAGAGTTCTCTAGGGGATGATTTCCAAACCTGCTTAGCGCGTGAAATTAACCCGAGCGTTCGCGCTCGGGTTTTTTGGTGTGCGATGGGTTAAAACCCATCCTACGCAATAACGCGCAAGATCATTCGATGTTATTGACGAAGTACGCAAGAAGTTGTCGTAATTAGCTGCATCAGTGACGCACTGTGCAAGGACATTCCCCGCCAGACGCGCAAATCTTCGCGAGACAAGACGAATCTTATATACAGACCGGAGCTGCCCCATGATCCAGACCCCATATCTTTTGTTCCTCGGCGATGCGCCTGATCAACTTGCTGCGAAAGTGGCCCAAGGCATCAAGGATTGGCGTCCAGAAAACGCCGTCGGTCAGTTCCGTATGCCTGCGTGTGGCACCACTGTCGGTCTTGCAGACATGACATTGGAAGAAGGCCTTGCGGCTGGCGCTAAGACCCTCGTGATTGGTGTCGCCAATCGCGGCGGCTACATTTCCGCTGAGTGGAAAGAGATTTTGGTGTCTGCCCTGAACATGGGTTATGACATTGCGTCGGGCTTGCATAATCTGCTGCGCGACGAGAACGAGCTGATGGCTGCTGCCCGCGTGAATGGCCGCACATTGTTCGACGTGCGCATCCCATCAGTCGCCTATCCAATCGCCAATGGCAAAAACCGGACTGGTAAGCGTTGCCTTGCAATCGGCACCGATTGTTCAGTCGGCAAGATGTACACGGGCCTTGCGATGGACACTGAAATGCACGCACGCGGCATGAATTCCACATTCCGCCCGACGGGCCAAACAGGGATTTTGATCACAGGTGGCGGCGTGCCGTTGGACGCTGTGATCGCGGATTTCATGGCCGGTGCGGTTGAATATCTGACACCTGACAATGATGCGGATCATTGGGATCACATTGAGGGGCAGGGCAGCCTGTTCCACGTGTCTTATTCCGGTGTGACTATGGCGCTAATCCACGGTGGCCAGCCTGACGCATTGATCCTTTGCCACGAGCCGACCCGCACACATATGCGCGGCCTGCCAGAGTATGATCTGCCATCGCTCGAAGCATTGCGCGATTTGGCTTTGCCGATTGCGCGCGTAGCCAACGCTGCCTGCAAGGTTGTTGGTATTTCGGTGAACACCCAGCATTTGGCTGATGATAAGTTCGAGGCATATCTGGCCGAAGTTGAGGCTCGCATGGGTCTGCCTGCTGTTGACCCGTTCCGTCAGGGTGCTGCGCGTTTGGTTGATGCTTTGGCCGATATCTGATTTGGCATTGCCCTGCGGGGCAATTCCAAGCCTTCGGCGAGGATATTTGAAAACCAAAGAGGTGAAGTGATGCGCATTGAAGTGACGCGGGATGTATTCCGGCTGGCCCAAGTGTTTACGATTTCGCGCGGCTCGCGCACGCAGGCGGATGTTTTAACAGTGTCTGTGACAATCGGTGGCGTGACGGGGCAAGGCGAATGCGTGCCTTATGCGCGCTACGGCGAAACGTTGGACAGTGTGACCGCCCAGATTGAAGGGTTCACAGGCGCTTGGGCTGATTTGCCCAATGCCTTGCCCGCAGGTGCCGCCCGTAATGCGCTTGATTGTGCGTTTTGGGATCATGCAGCCAAGGCCGCTGGGGTCCGTGTCTGGGACTTGCTAAAACTACCTGCGCCGCGCCCTGAGATTACAGCCTATACGCTGTCGCTTGATACGCCTGACGCGATGCAGGTGCAGGCCGCCCAAAATGCAGCCCGTCCGTTGCTTAAGATTAAGCTCGGCACGCCTGAAGATATGGCGCGGCTAGAGGCAGTTCGCCGCGGTGCGCCCGACTGCCGCATCATCGTGGATGCCAATGAAGGCTGGAGCGCGGATGTTTACGCCGATCTTGCCCCGCATTTGATCCGGCTTGGTGTGCAAATGGTCGAACAACCAATGCCCGCAGGCGCCGACGATATGCTGGGCGAGATTGCCCGCCCGCTGCCTGTTTGCGCCGACGAGTCATGTCATGACCGCACGTCTTTGCCTAGTCTTAAGGGTAAATATGACATGGTGAACATTAAGCTCGATAAGACTGGTGGGTTGACCGAAGCACTGGCGCTAAAGGACCAATCGATCACTGAGGGCTACGGCGTGATGGTTGGCTGCATGGTTGGGTCGTCGCTGGCCATGGCCCCCGCGACCATTTTGGCCCAAGGTGTGGCGTTCACGGACCTTGACGGTCCACTGCTTTTGGCCGAGGACCGTGCCGAGCCTTTGATTTTTGACGCGGCAGGGGTGCACGCACCAACCGCCGGACTATGGGGATAACCAACATGCGCACAGTATATTTGAACGGCGAATACGTCGCTGAAAACGAAGCCAAGGTATCGATCTTTGATCGGGGGTTCCTGATGGCCGATGGGGTCTATGAAGTGACCACCGTGCTTGACGGCAAATTGATCGACTTTGACGGGCACGCTGTCCGGCTGGATCGGTCGCTGTCTGAACTTGGCATGGGCAACCCGATTTCCAAGGATGACCTGCTTGAAGTCCACCGCGAGTTGGTCCGTGTAAACGAGATTGACCAAGGTATGATCTATTTGCAGATCACACGCGGCGCACCTGATGACCGTGACTTTGCCTATCCACCGACGGATACGCCGCAGACGATTGTGCTGTTTACGCAAAACAAACCGACCCTTGCGGATAACCCCGTTGCCCAAAAGGGCATCAAGGTCATCAGTATTGAAGACCGGCGCTGGGCGCGTCGTGACATTAAAACGGTGCAACTGTTGTACCCGTCGATGGGTAAAATGATGGCCAAGGCGGCGGGCTGTGACGATGCGTGGATGGTTGAAGACGGACACGTCACCGAGGGCACATCAAACAACGCCTATATCATCAAGGGCGACACGATTATCACGCGGCACTTAGGCACCGAGATTTTGCACGGGATCACCCGCGCAGCCGTTCTGCTGTTCGCAAAAGAAGCCCAGATGCAGGTTGCAGAGCGCAGCTTTACGATTGCAGAAGCCCAAGACGCCGACGAGGCGTTCATCACATCCGCCAGCACATTCGTGATGCCAGTGGTCGAAGTCGACGGCGCGCCGGTTGGCACTGGCAAAGTCGGGCCAATCGCCACACGCCTGCGCGAAATATATCTAGAAGAAAGCCGCAAAGTCGCGGTTTAAACCAATCAAACAAATAGGGCCGCTGGAGTGATCCAGCGGCCCTTTTTTTGTGCTTTAACTGCCTCGCTACGGTTAAGGCGTAACGTTGGTATTTGTGATGTTGATGTCGGCCCCGGCAAGCGCGCTTGGGTCCAAGCCAACCAAGAAAATAGCAACACTGCCGTCTACAATCACATTGGTACCCGATCCGCCTGCGGCCACTTCATAGGTGATGGTCGGCGCGGCATCCAATGCCAATGATACTTCAACGTTCAGCTGTTCCATTGTTGGATCAAAGTCCTCGATGGCCACTGCATCTGATCCTGCTTCCGTAAGATCGACGTTGAATTCATCAACCCCATCTTCACCGATAAGCGCGTCGCCACCATCTGCATAGAAGATGTCATCGCCTGCGCCGCCAAATACGGTGTCAGCCGCGTCGCCCGCTGGTCCAGCCGAATTCAAAGTGTCGTTGCCGTAGCCACCATAAATTTCGTCAGAGCCACCGCCACCGATGATGACATCGTTGCCAAGGCTGCCCATGACGCTATCGTCGCCCAAGCCAAGCGTGACTGTGTCGTCACCAGATCCCGCCTGAACGGCCATGTCGCGGCCAGCGGTGTCTATGCCCGGCGCAAAGCTGATGGTATCGTCACCGCTATACCCAATCACGCTGTCCTCAAGCACACCAATCTCAAGCGTATCTGCTCCATCCGAATATTCTATACCTTCATCTTCGTCTGCGGCTATTTCACGTGTGCCATACAGTGGCGGTGCGTCCGGGTTGTCGATCGCGCCTTCAGCAAGCTCTGTTACGCCGAGCAAGGTCGCCACAACATTACCATCAAGCATTACATTTGTGTCTTCGCCATCTTCGGACAGTGCCGTGGAAATCCGTTCTTGGATAACATAGCCACCGCTGTTGTCGCGTATGTACAGGGTATCGCCATCGGACTCACCTTCGACCGGAGCAGTAAAATCAGTGATCGTAACAGCGTCGTTGCCATCCTCAGTGATAACTTGGAAACGGTCATCATGCGCGCCGCCAGTGACAACGTCACCGTCGTCAACAAACATCACGTCTTCACCAAACCCGCCAAACACTGTGTCCGGAGTATCCTGCGAAGCATCATCATCAACGGTGCTGATCCGGTCGTAGCCGAGGTCACCATAAATAGTGTTGCTGCCAAGCGCATCAATCAGAATGTCGCGGCCGCCGCCACCACGGATCAGGTCATCGCCTTCCATCCCGTCGGTTACAAAGCTACCGTCTTCTTCAAGCACAACCGTTTGGTCAGCACCGTCACCAAGGAAAATTTTGTCATCACCAGCGCCGCCAGACGCCATGTCGTCACCATCGTTCAGGAATAGAAAATCTGTAATGTCTGTACCGGTGGCTGTGTCGTCTTCACCACCAAATGATTCGCGATTAATATCTGGCATGGGATCCTGTGGCATTGGATCTGATGCATCATCATCATCGCCAGCATCAACTAGAAAAACCAGCCCCAGTAACGCCAAAATTGGCAACAACATCATTTCCATCAAAATTCTCCCGAACACTTAAATACAATACGATTCTATTGCCATTAACTTGTTCGGTTGCCAAGAGAATGTCAATTCTTAGGCGGATTTATGAGTTATTCCAATACGATAAGCGGCGATTTGGGGGCATTGTTTCCAGTCATGAAACAGTCGGCGTTAACCTTTGGGGTGCGTTTCATCAAATGCGGCTTGGGCAGTTGGACCCGCGTCGGTTTGATGCTTGGTTTTCCAGTCAGCAAACGGCATTCCGTAATACGCCGCGCGGCCTTCGTCTTTGGTCATCACGATCCCGCGCTCAACGGCGGCTTCTTGATACCAGCGCGACAGGCAATTCCGGCAAAACCCGGTTAGGTTCATCATGTCGATGTTTTGCACGTCAGTGCGATCTTCCATCAGATGTTTTTGCAAGCGGCGAAATGCAGCGGCTTCAACTTCCAGTTTGGTTTGGGCGTCCATTGGTGTCTCTCCTTCAAAGGTCAGTTCTGGTTCAAAGGCCAGAGCTGGCCAGCACGTCTGTTAGAATGGGGGCGAGCAGGTCAGCCCACAAGGTCTGACCCGCATCATCTGCGATCAAATCATTGCGCAGTTCAATCAATACGTTTGGGCGACCAGCGCGCAGTGCGTGGCGGTCCACAGCGTCACCCGGTAAGTGGCCGACATAGGGCCTGTCTCTTATACACATCTCCGAGCCCACGAGACCTCTCTACATCT